>VSOO01000196.1 GCA_009774895.1 Alistipes sp.
GGGGCTTCCGGCGCAGGCTGCTCGGTGTCGGATCCGAAGAACGGCAGGCCGCCGCCATCGACCGCCTGGCGGTAGTATCCGTAGGCGATGGCGGCCAGGGCGATCACTGCGGCGACGATGGCCAGCAGAAGCAGTTTGTCGAAACCGCGGCGCGGCGTGCGGTTCACGTAGGTGAAGGCATCGGTCGTCTTCTCGGGCCGGCCGTAGCGCAGACCCCGTACACACGGCTCGGGATTGAGGCGCGACGAGGGCGTGAGGTGCGGTTCGCCCGCCGGGGCGCTTTCGCCGTGCGGTGCGGCATCGGCCGCAGGCGCCGGAGAAGAGGCGGCGGGTGTCGTTTCGGGACGCACGGAGCGCGCATCGCGGCCGCCCGCGCCCTGCGCTGCGGGCGCACCGACGGGGCGTGCGGCTGTGCCGGGCGCGTATTCGAAGACCATCGTGCCGCCCGGACCGGCAAGCAGCACGCCGAGGCCGTCGAGTTCGCAGCGGCCTGCCGTGGAGACGGCGTGGCGCGCCTCGAACACGAAGCGGTCCACGGTGCCCGCCGCCTCAAGGGGCGACATCCCTCCCGCGACGAGCAGTCCGCGCAGCACGCCGTCGTCCTGGCGCAGCAACTCCGTGAAGACGATGCTCCGCCCGGGCTCCTTGACCGCAAACGTGCCCAACTGGGGCACGACGAGCCGCCTGTGGGCGGCCAGATAGCTGGTTATGGTATGTACTAACACTTTGTCGAACGTTGATTTCCGACTCCAAAATTACACTTTTTCCCAGGAAAAAGCCAAAATCGCACGACGTTTTTTAAAATAATGGCACAAACGGTTGCGGAAATCGAAAATAATCGCCAATTTCGCACCGCGCAAAAAACGGCGATCCGACCGAGCTACTTCGGTCCGAAAATGGCAATGCAGACGAGCCGGATTACAGAAACCGCACACGACCGAACATGAAAGACAAGTACATCGACCTGATCGAACAGTCGTTCGATTTCCCGCAGGATGAATTCACCGTCGAGGACAACGAGCTGAACTTCCATGACATTCCGCTCATGGAGCTCATCAAGCAGTACGGCACTCCGCTGAAGATCACCTACCTGCCCAAGATCTCGCAGCAGATCAACCGCGCCAAGCGCATGTTCAACGTGGCGATGGCCAAGGCCGACTACAAGGGATCGTACAACTACTGCTACTGCACCAAGTCGAGCCACTTCTCGTTCGTGCTGGAGGAGGCCATGAAGAACGACATCCACCTCGAAACCTCGTCGGCCTACGACATCCACATCATCAACGCGCTCTACGACGGCGGCATCATCGACAAGGACCGTTACATCATCTGCAACGGCTTCAAGCGCCCGCAGTACGTGGAGAACATCGCGCAGCTGGTGAAGGACGGCTTCGCGAACACGATCCCCGTGCTCGACAACAAGGAGGAGATCGACCTGTTCGAGGACGCCTTCACCCGGAAGTGCAAGGTCGGCATCCGCATCGCCAGCGAGGAGGAGCCCAAATTCGACTTCTACACCTCGCGCCTCGGCATCCGCTACAACGACATCGTGGATTTCTACAAGGCCAAGATAAAGAACAGCAAGAAGTTCCAGCTCAAGATGCTCCACTTCTTCATCAACACCGGCATCAAGGATACGGCCTACTACTGGAACGAGCTGTCGAAGTGCATGAACGTATACTGCGAGCTCAAGAAGATCTGCCCCGAGCTGGACAGCCTCAACATCGGCGGCGGCTTCCCGATCAAGAACTCGCTCGAATTCCACTACGACTACGAGTACCTCACCGAGGAGATCGTGGCCCAGATCAAGAGCATCTGCCAGCGAAACGACGTGGCCGAACCGAACATCTTCACCGAATTCGGCTCGTTCACCGTGGGCGAAAGCGGCGCATCGCTCTACTCGATCGTGAACCAGAAGCAGCAGAACGACCGCGAGAACTGGTACATGATCGACTCCTCGTTCATCACCACGCTGCCCGACACGTGGGGCATCAACCAGCGCTACATCATGCTCGCCATCAACAACTGGGACAAGGAGTACCAGCGCGTGCTGCTAGGCGGCCTGACCTGCGACAGCGAGGATTTCTACAACTCGGAGTGCCACACCAGCGCCATCTTCCTCCCGAAGCTCGAAAAGGGCAACACGCAGTACATCGGCTTCTTCCACACGGGAGCCTACCAGGAGTCGCTGGGCGGATTCGGCGGCATACAGCACTGCCTGATCCCGGCGCCAAAGCACATCATCATCGACCGCGACAAGAACAACAACGAGTACTACACGCGCCTGTTCGCCAAGGAGCAGTCGTACCGCTCGATGCTCCGCATCCTCGGCTACTGATCCGCAGCCGAAGCCCGCGATCGTCCGGTACGCCGCCGCATCGTGCAACCGCTCCGGAGTCCGCCGCTTCCGGTTCGGGCAGGCAACGGAACAAGCTCGGCAAACGGACCGGAGCGCTGCTTTCATGCAGTGCTCCGGTCCGTTTTTTACAAAGCCCCGGCGGCTCACCCCACTCCACTCCACTCCACTC
>VSOO01000197.1 GCA_009774895.1 Alistipes sp.
CGTTGCGTTTTTCGAATACTACGCCCGCCTGGTCTACGTGGTGGTCTCGATCGACTACGGTCTGGGCCTGAAGCAGGCCCGGGCGAACGGTCGACTCGATGCGGAGCGCTTCGCCGAGGCTTTCGTGGCCACGCTCTCCATGGCGACGAACGACCTGTTCGATGCTACGGCCCACGTGCTGACGCAGGCCGAAGCATGGGGCATAGACCCCGAACGGATCGTAACCTGCGGATCGAGCGCCGGAGCCATCACGGTGCTGATGGGCGAATACGCTCTCTGCAACGCCCATCCGGCGACGCGACGCCTCCCCGCGGGATTCCGCTATGCGGGCGTGGTTTCGTTCGCCGGCGCGATCTTCGACACGCAGGAGCGCATGCGTTGGGCCGCACGCCCCGCGCCGATGCTCCTCTTCCACGGCGACGCGGACCGCAACGTCCCCTACGACGCCCTCTACGCCATGGGGGCGGGATTCTTCGGCTCGAAGCACATCGCCGGCGAACTGCGCCGCATGGGAGCTCCCTACATGTTCTACTCGGCCGAAAATACCGACCACTCGATGGCGCTGGCCCCGATGGAGGAGAACCGCTACGAGATCGACGCCTTCCTCGAAAAGCTGGTCATGCAGCACCTGCCGCTGCAAATCCGCACCGAGGCCACGTCGCTTGACCGACCCGCGGTCGATACGCGCTTCACGCTCACGGACTACCTGGAGGCCAATTACGCGGAGTAGGCGGCCCGGCAAAATACGCAAGCCGCGCGGTGGGTCCCACCGCGCGGCTTTTGTTATGTCCTCCCCCGCACAAAAAAAAGTCCGGGACGACCGTGCATGCGTCGTCCCGGACATTACGTGCCGTCGTCGTGCGACGCACCCCGGCGGCGGTTACTCCACCGTCACCGACTTGGCGAGGTTGCGCGGCTGATCGACATTGCGGCCCTTGTACACGGCGATGTAGTAGGCCAGCAGCTGAAGGGGCACGCTGACCACGATGGGCATCAGGCACTCCGTGACCACCGGCACCTCGATGCAGTAATCGGCGATGCGGCGCACCTGCTCGTCGTCGCGCGCGATGACGGCGATGATGCGTCCGCCGCGCGCCTTGACCTCCTCGATGTTGCTCACGGTCTTGGCGTAGGTGCGGTCGGGCGTGGCGATGGCCACCACGGGCATCTCGTGGTCGATGAGCGCAATGGGGCCGTGCTTCATCTCGGCCGCAGGGTATCCCTCGGCGTGGATGTAGGAAATCTCCTTGAGCTTGAGTGCACCTTCGAGCGCCGTGGGGTAGTGGTATCCGCGCCCCAGGTAGATGAAATTATGGGCGTAGGTGAAGATTTTCGACAGATCGCGAATCTGCTCGTCGATCTTCAGCACCTCGGTAAGGGTCTGCGGCAGTTCGAGCAGCGCTTTCGACACCTCGCGGAAATAGTCGTCGCTCACCGTGCCCCGCTCGCGGCCTACCGTAAGGGCCAGCATGGCCATGACGGTCACCTGACCGGTGAAAGCCTTGGTCGAAGCCACGCCGATCTCGGGCCCCACGTGGATGTAGGCACCCGAATCGGTAGCCCGGGCGATGGAGGAGCCCACGACGTTGCAGATGCCGAAGACGAAGGCGCCGGCCTTGCGGGCCAGCTCCACGGCGGCCAGCGTATCGGCCGTTTCGCCTGACTGCGACACGGCGATCACGATGTCGTCGGGATGGATGATCGGATTGCGGTAGCGGAACTCCGACGCGTACTCCACCTCGACCGGTATGCGGCAGATGTTCTCGATCAGGTGCTCGCCGATGAGCGAAGCGTGCCACGAGGTGCCGCAGGCCACGAAGATGATGCGGCGGGCCCTGAGAAAACGCTCGCGGTTGTCGATCACGCCCGAAAGGCGCACGTCGAAATCGTCGGGGTTCACGCGCCCGCGAATGCAATCGACGATGGTCTTGGGCTGCTCGTAGATCTCCTTGAGCATGAAGTGGGGATAGCCCCCTTTTTCGAGTTGCGAAATGCTCAGTTCGAGCTGCTTGATGTCGATGCGGCTCTCGCGGTTGTCGAGCGTCACGATCTTCAGCGGAAGGTTGCGGTCGATGATGGCCACCTCGCCGTCGTTCACGTACACGAAGTCGTTCGTATACTCCACGATCGACGCCGCATCCGATCCGAGAAAGTACTCGCCGTCACCGATTCCGACCACCATCGGGCTGCTCTTGCGCGCGGCGATGATCCGGTCGCGGCAGCCTTTCTCGATGATGGCGATGGCGTAGGCGCCGATCACCTGCTTGAGCGCCTGCTGCACGGCTTCGAGCAGCGTGCAGCCGTTCGTCGCGCGCACGTATTCGATCAGATTGACCAGCACCTCCGAGTCGGTATTGCTGCGGAAAGTGTATCCGTGCTCGGTGAGCGCGTCCTTCAGCACGCGGTAGTTCTCGATGATGCCGTTATGGATCAGGGCGATGTTCTCAGACTACGAGTAGTGGGGATGGGCGTTGACGTCGCTCGGCTCGCCGTGCGTCGCCCAGCGCGTGTGGG
>VSOO01000198.1:0-814 GCA_009774895.1 Alistipes sp.
CGTGCGGCGCAGGGCCTCCTCGCTCGCACCGTCGTGGTAGGTCCCCGCCGTATCGAAATAGGTGAAGCCCCGTTCGAGCGCGGCCGCCACCATCCGGGCCACCTCCTTCCCGTCGATCGCCGCGGGATTACCGGGCTCGGTCAGCGGCAGGCGCATGCAGCCCAGCCCCAGTTTTTTCTCCATCGCCGTCCTATTTTCTCAGAAGATAACGAAGCACGGCCCAACCGCCCGCGACTTGCAGCAGCATGCCGGGGATGCCCATGCGGAAATCCTGCACGGCGGCATGGAACGATCCGGTGAAGGCCCACTCGAACAGCGTGCCCGCGAACTGATAGGCCAGCACCACGCCCGCCAGCATCGGGATCGAGACGCTGCGCAGACGCTGCGCGGCATATCCGGCGACGAGCGCAAGCACCACCGACTTCACGAGGATCGGGGGCAGCGCCGCCACGCCCGGCATGCCGAACAGCAACGCATTGACCAGCGGCGAAGCCACGGCCGTGAGCAGTCCCGCACGCCAGCCGTATTTCACCGCGGCCACGAGCGTGAAGAAGTAGATGGGCAGCAACACCGCGCCGCCGCCCGGTACGAGGTGGCACAACTGCGGCACGACGACGTTCGCCGCAACACAAAGCCCTGCCGCAGCGTAGGTCTTGGCCCGACCGTAATCGAGCGAATAGAGTCTGATGGTCGATTCTGTCTCCATAAGTGGTTGAAATTTTAAGATTCGCGCATGCAGCCCGCACGGCCCGAAGTCCGCACGGCGCATACGGCAGCCATGGAGCAAAATCGGTGCCGCGCAGCAGACAGGGGT
>VSOO01000198.1:824-2497 GCA_009774895.1 Alistipes sp.
GACAGGGGTCGGCAGCGGTCGCACGAAGCCCGGGCCGCGTCTCTCCGCCGGCCCCGATCCGACGGTCGGAACCCGCCGGCAGGCAGACGCCCTGCGCCGGGGCAGGACATAAAAAAGGGGTGCCGCCACCGACACCCTTTCGTTCCGGCCGCCGGACACGGCCCATATTGCTCTTTATTCCGACGGCGCATCGCACGCCGCCCCGTCGGCCGCAGGCATCCTGCGCCCCGCACCGGCCGCAACGCCCTGCCGGGCATTCGTCACGCCCGCACACGACGCCCTCGCGCCCCTGCGCTCCGACCGACCCGGGACGCACCGGCACTCCCCGGCACACGGCCGCAGCCCCGCGACCGAACGGCTACGCCTGGCCGATCTTGGGCCCCATGTTCTCGGGCTGCTGCGGCTTCGGAATCTCGATCTTGCCCATGGCGCTCTCGTAGCGCGTGATGTTGTCCTGCAACGACAGGAGCAGCCGCTTGGCATGCTCGGGCGTAAGGATGACGCGGCTCTTCACCCGGGCCTTGGTCACGCCCGGCAGCACCGCCGCGAAGTCGATGATGAATTCGGACGTGGAGTGCGAAATGATCGCCAGATTGGAGTAGTTGCCCTGCGCCACCTGCTCGTCGAGGTCGAATTCGAGGCCCATTTTCTTTATGTCTCCCATGATCGTATTCGTAGTTTGGTTAGGGTACAAAAATACCTCTTTTACAGGCTCGCATGCAACATACGGGCCGAAAGTTATCGAGATTTTTTCAACAGCGCCGCCCCGCCGCCCCATAAATCGCACGGACGCAGGGTAATTTCCGGCGAATTTCGTATATTTGCACTCTTAAACAGCGCATGCTATGGCAGACAACACCATTCTGAGCCGCCTCGACGGCCTGAAACTCAAATACGAGGAGACGGGACAGAAACTCACCGACCCCGAAGTGATCGCCGACGTGAAACAGTTCGTACAGCTCACGAAGGATTACAAGGAGCTGGAACCGATCATCGAGACCTCCGAACGCTACCGCACGGCACTGGCCAACCTGGCCGAAGCCAAGGACATCCTGGCCAACGACCGCGACGAGGAGATGCGCGAGATGGCCCGCGGCGAGATCGCCGAGCTCGAGCCCGCGCTCGCGGCGATGGAGGAGGAGATCAAGCTGCTGGTCATACGCAAGTTCCCCCAGGACGCGAAGAACGCCATCGTCGAGATCCGCGGCGGCACGGGCGGCGACGAGGCGGCGATCTTCGCCGGCGACCTGCTGCGCATGTACACCAAATACATCGAGAGCAAGGGCTGGCGCTACGAAATCACCTCCTTCTCCGACGGCGCCGCAGGCGGCTACAAGGAGGTGGTGCTGAAAGTGTCGGGCCAGAATGTCTACGGCACGCTCAAGTACGAGTCGGGCGTGCACCGCGTGCAGCGCGTGCCCCAGACCGAGACGCAGGGCCGCGTGCACACGTCGGCCGCCTCGGTGGCCGTGCTGCCCGAGGCCGAGGAGTTCGATATCGAAATCTCGATGAACGACATCCGCAAGGACATCTTCTGCGCCAGCGGCCCCGGCGGACAGTCGGTCAATACGACCTACTCGGCCATCCGCCTCACGCACATCCCCACGGGCATCGTCGTGCAGGGCCCGGCCCCGAAGTCGCAGCTCAAGAAATTCGACAAGGCGTTCGAGGAG
>VSOO01000199.1 GCA_009774895.1 Alistipes sp.
CCCTTGCTCGATTCCTCGCCTGGGGGATTCTGCGGGAGCTGGTCGTACAAGACGTACCCGCGACAAAAGTAGAAAAAATTTATATCTTTGCAAAAAAATTTGGGCAATGAGTAAAAAAACTTTGATTATCGTCCTGCTTTCATGTGCCGTGCTGCTCGGGGCTACGGCTTACGGAAGCTGGCATCAGTTCTACGGAGATGCTGTGCCCGAGCGTTTTATCGTGCGGATTGGATCCGATGCCGACTACCGCGAGCTGGAGGATACGCTGATGCGCGGCATGCGCCATCGGCGTGCTTTCCGTTTCTATGCCGATCGCATCGGACTGGAGGAGGGGTTCAAACCCGGCAATTACGAGGTGCGCGAGGGGATGACGGCCATCGAGGTGGCCCGCATGTTCAAGCTCGGCAAGCAGCGTCCGGTGCAGGTGACGCTGAACAACATCCGCACCAAGGAGCAGCTGGCGGCCCGTCTGGCGCGCCAGCTCGAGGCCGATTCGGCCGCCTGGATGGAGGCGTTCCGTTCGCCGGAGGTGCTGGACGAGTTGAATCTCGATACGCTTTCGGTTTTCATGATCTTCCTGCCCGACACGTACGAAGCCTACTGGACCGAATCGCCGCGCGACTTCATCCTGCGCATGCGCCACAACTACAACAATTTCTGGTATATGAAACGCGATAAGGCGTTGCTGCGCACGCGCCTGACGCGCGAGGAGGCGATGGTGCTGGCCTCGATCGTCACCGAGGAGACGAACAAGAAGGACGAAATGCCCCGCATCGCCGGCGTCTACATCAACCGCCTGCGCAAGGGGATGCCGCTCCAGGCCGATCCGACCGTGAAATATGCGCTGCGCGACTTCGGACTGAGGCGCATTCTGTACAAACACCTGAAAACTCCGTCGCCCTACAATACCTATATTAATAAAGGACTCCCTCCCTCGGTGATCTGCATGCCCGAACTGGCGGCTATCGATGCCGTGCTGCTTTACGAGGAGCACGATTACCTCTATTTCTGCGCCCGGCCCACGTTCGACGGGTACCACAACTTCGCGCGGACGCTCGCCGAGCACAACGCCAATGCCCGGGCATACAGCCATGCGCTGAACGAACGGAAAATCAGGTAGCCGCTCTGCGGCCGCGGCCGCAGGGGCGTGGCGTTGGACAATTACGAATTATTTTCGTATATTTGTAGCGTATGCTGACGAAAATCTATGCCGAGAATCCCTCGGAGCGCGAATTGTCGCGGGTCGTGGCCGTTCTCGAACACGACGGTGTGATCGTGTGTCCGACCGACAGCGTTTATGCGTTCGCCTGCTCGATCCGCTCTGCGCGGGCCATCGAGCGCCTGCGCCGCATGCTGGGCAAGAGCGAGACGCGTTTTTCGGCCCTGTTTCCCGACATCGCCCGTGTGGCGGAGTATTGCCGGGTGGACAACGCCGCGTTCCGCGTGCTGAAACGCAACCTGCCGGGGCCTTTCACCTTCATACTGACCCCTCTGTCGCAGGTGCCCGACAAGGCGCTGGCCCGGCGTCGTACGCTCGGCGTGCGCATTCCGGACCATGCCGTCGCGCGGGCCGTCGCCGAGGCGCTCGGTGCTCCGTTGCTGGTGGCCTCGGTGCACGACGATTGCGAGACGGAGTATACGACCGATCCCGAGCTGATCGCGGAGCGCTACGGCGACCGGATCGACCTGGTGATCGACGGCGGTCCGGGCAATAGCGTGCCCACCACCGTGGTGGACCTCACGCAGGACGAACCCCTCGTGCTGCGCGAGGGGCGCGGCGTGCTGGCGTAGCGGCCGCCGGACCGAATCCCGCGGATCCGCCGCTGCGGGCGGCGGGTGCCCCGGCACGGGAAGTCTGCGGTGGGGCGGGGCGGCTCAGCCCGGATTCCAGGGCCTTCGTGTGGCGCAGACGGGCGCCCGCCTGCGTGAAAGACACCGGAGCGGCCTCCGCATCGGAAACTGCGGAGCCTTGCGGCGCGGTGTGCGCCCGCAGCGTGCGGAGACGATGCGCGGGGAGATGACGATGAACGATGTAAAACGAAAATAAACACTCGATTATGGAAAAAGTAACACTTCGGAACGACGCTGTGCGCTACGGTACGTTCCTGGGAATCGTGGCGATCGTGTTCGCCGTGGCAGGCATGTTCTGGCAGAGCGGCTGGCTGAGTCTTCTGTCGGTTGCGGTCTATGTCACGCTGCTCTACACCTTCACCAAGCGCCACGCCGCGCGGTACGATGCCGCGGAGGGGTGCAGCTACGGTCGTTGTCTGAAGTTCATTCTCTTCATGGCGCTTTTCGAGGGCATACTGGCGGGCGCTTACCAGATCGTCGCGGTGAATTGGCTTTTCGAGGCCCGTTACGAGGAGATCATGGCTTTTTTTTTTTATGATTTGGATTCTACCGTTATCTACACCCGCGACCGGATGCAGCTGGTCGGCGAGATGGCGACGCGCATGACGCATTCTCCGATCTGGGTGATTGCG
>VSOO01000002.1 GCA_009774895.1 Alistipes sp.
GTGCGAGACGGCAGGCATGCGGGGAGCGGCACGGGCGTGCAGCGGAGGGCGCCGCCGCCGTGAAGAGGATGCGGGCCGCACGGGCAGAGGGGCTGCGAAAGGGAGGACGGGCAGAGGGCTTCGCGAGGGGTCAGAGCCACTTCTTGAAGCGGAAGAACCAGATCGTGAGGCCCGAGCAGAGGAGCATCAGACCGATGGCGAAGAAGTAGCCCATGGGGATGATGCGGCCGCTGGAGAGGGTGATGACCCAGTCGAGTTCGGGCATGAACTTGAAATTCATGCCGTACATGCTGGCGATGAGCGTCGCGGGCATGAAGATGACCGCGGCCACGGAGAAGATCTTGACGATCTCGTTCTGTTCGATGTTGATCAGACCCAGGGCGGCGTCCTGGATGTAGTCGAGGCGCTGGAACGAGAAGTCGGCGTGGTTGATGAGCGAATTCACGTCCTTGATCATCAGTTGGAGGCGCGGGTAGATGTCGTTCGGGAAGCGCTCGGAGCGCAGGATGCCCGAGAGCACGCGCTGGCGGTCGAAGATGTTCTCGCGGAGCGACATGGTGCTCTCCTGGAGGGCGCTGATGCGGTGCAGCACGGCCTTGTCGATGGAGTCCTCGGAGTTGATGTCGCGGCTGAGCGAGCCGACCTGCTTGGCGATCAGCTCCACGAGGTCGGCGTCGAAGTCGATGCGCACCTCAAGCAGCGTGATGAAGACGTGGTAGCCCGTGGAGTAGCTGCGGTAGTTCATCTGGAGGCGCTTCTCGGTCTCGCGGAACGTGCGGAACTCGGCGCTGCGCACCGAGACGAGCACGCCCTCGTTCGAAATGATGAACGACACGGGCTCGACCAGGAAGCTCTCGCCCGTGGGGACGAAGAAGTTCGAGTTGGAGATGATGGCGTTCTCGGTCTCGGAATATTTCGAGGTGGACTCGATCTCCTCGACCTGCTGGCGCGTCTGGAGGCTGATCTCCATGAAGTTCTCCACGGCTTTCTGCTCCTTGATCGTGGGCAGGAACATGTCGATCCACAGGATGTCGTCGTAGCCCAGTTCGTCGAAAAGGGCCGTGTCGGCATTGCGGATGATCTTGTTGTATTGTTTCAGATAAATCGTAATCATGATGCGCTCCCCGTTTGAAGTGTGTTCGATCGAAAGGTCGGAAGAGACGGCCCGCGGGCCGTCAGGCTCTTCAGCCGGGATTGGCGCGCGGAGAGACTTTCAGTCCCGAGTCCCAGAACTTGCGGAGGGCACGGCGCTTCTCGATGTCGAAAACGAAGTCGATGTTGCGCGTGAGGTAGTCGTAGGCATCATAGGGCTTGCGGTCGAAGCCGTGGGCGACGATCGCTTCGTAGGTGTGCTCGATACCGAAAGTGAGCGCCCGTTGCAGCGCGTCGGTCGTTTCGGGCGCGACCTCCTCGCGGGCGACCCACACCGCGAAGGCGAAGGGAAGCCCCGTGGCGCGGATCCACTCGTCGGCGAGGTCGCGCGAGCAGACGAAGCGGTCCTCGCGGTCGAAGACCTTGTCGCCGATCAGCAGAAAGGCGTCGCCCGGCGCGGGGCGATCGAGCCGGCGGCAGTCGTCGAGGACGAAGTATTCGGGCGTGCGGTGCCAGCACTCGGCGTAGAGGTAGCCAGCCAGCTGCACCGAGGTGAGCGAATGGGGGTCGAGGTAGACCCGTTCGGCCAGCTCGGGCGGCGTGTCGCCCGCGAGCACCACGGTGCGGACGGGACCCGAAGCGCCGATGCAGTAGTCGGTGACGATGCGGGCGCCGGCGAGCGACGGCACGGCGGCGGCGGGGACCAGCGCCACATCGGCGCGGCCTTCGCGGAAAGCGCGGGCGCAGTCGGCGGGAGGAAACGTCAGAAGTTCGGCACGGAGGTCACCTGCGTGCTCGATGCCATAGATGAAGGGTATCGTATTGAGATACGACACGGCCGCTATGCGTGGAACTGTGACCATCATCCATAGGTGTGAAACGATTGATTCTTCCGGCAAAAATAATAATTTTCGCGGGGCCGCGGTGCGAATCTTTCCATTTTTTTCGGAAAAAGTGCGCCGACCTCTTGACAAGGGGGGTGTCGGCGCGGTATATTTGCACAGCGAATCGACAGCGAGGCCGCGGACGGCCGCAAGTTATCGACAATCGCAAACACCTGAACGGCAGTGTATATTCTGCATGTTGCCGGAGTTATCAACAATTATTCCCCAATTTTATCGACAATGAACCGCACCCATTTGGAGCGTGCGGCGGAAGCGATCGTTTCGGGTCTCGGCTATGCATTCGCGGCCGTGCCCGACGGGCGGGCGCCGCTCGCCGTCGCCGCCTATCCCGCCGCACTGCTCGCACCCCTGGAATTACGCTCGGTGGAGGGCCGGAAGCACGGCCTGGCGACCTACGGCGCGACGCTGCGCCTGATGCGCGACGGAGCGCGCACGAACCCCGCCGGACGCCGCGAGGCCGCCGCCGCGCTGGAGAACGATCTGCTCGCGGTGTTCGCGGCCCTCGCGGACGACGAACGCGTGGTGGCCGTGGAGCAGCTCACGATACGTCCCGAGGAGGGAGGGCCGACGCACCATGCGGCGATCGTACAGCGGGCCGAGGCCCGCATCATCACCTGTTTCTGATATGGCGGCAGTATTCGAACAGGTACCGGAGAATTTCGCCTCGATGCACGGGGAGCTCATCTATGCGGTGAAGTGCGACCGGGTGTGTACGTTCGACGCGGAGGTGATCGACGCCGATTCGGACGACGTGCTGGGCGTGAAACGTTTCGTGGAGACCGATCGGGGGCGTTTCGACGCCGCGCCCTTTCTGAGGCGCCACCTCTTCTTCCTGCCGCGGATCGGTCCGACGGGTTTCCAGACGCCGGCCGGACGCACGGTGCCCGTGCGCATAGCGGTCGATGGCGCGGTGTCGCCCGTGCGGCTCTTCGTGCCGGGGCCCGAACCCGCCGTGCCGTCGCTCGTGTCGCCGCTGCGGGGGCTGCGCCGCATAGGCCGCACGGAGTGCGACGAGCTGACGTTCCGCACCGAGGGCGTGTGCGAGGCGAAGCTGACGATACAGACCGAAAAGCATTTCTACGAGCGGGAGTATACGGCGCCGACGCCGGGGTATGCCGTGTTCCGGCTCAATGCGGCCGACTTCCCCGATGCGCGCAGCATCGTCGTAAGCGCGAAGGGGCTGCCGCCGGTGAATTACTGGATCGAGCAGACCGCGGGGTGCCGCATCGCCTGGCGGAGCGCCGAGGGTTCGATCGAGCACTACACCTTTCCCGCGGTCAGGGAGGAGCGGCGCGTGCGGCGCGAGGGGGTGAGGACCGACGACGGATACCGCATCGTGCGGATCCGCGCCGCACGCGTGATCGCGCTCCGGTCGGCCTACGAGCCGGAGCGCGTGCGCCGGATGCTCGAAGGGATCACGGCGTCGCAGGCCGTGTGGCATGTGGAGGCGGGAGTGTACGTGCCCGTGGAGGTGCTGGCCGAAGAGTCGGGGTTCCGCGAGCGCGGGACGCTGCGGAGTATGGAACTCGTGATCCGTCACGAAGAATACGAGGAGGTATGAGACTGAGCATAGACGGAACGGCCTGCGACCTGGAGGCGGGCACGGCGTTCGATCCGGGGTACGATGCGGAGCGGATGCGCTCGCCCGAGCGGCTGCGCATGGGGCACAGGGTGGCCCTCGTGCTGCCCCGCACCGAGCGGAACGAACTCTTTTTCGCCGGGCGGCCGGCATTCAACGCCGCGCGCCACGAGGCGCGGCTGACGCACGACGGTGCGACGCTGTACGAAGGGACGGTGCGCCTGCTCGCGGTGTCGGACGAGGGCTTTCGGATCGACATACGCGGCGGAGCGGCCGGCTGGGCGCGGAGTGCGGCGCTCGGGAGGTTTCGCGACATACCGCTCGAATTCGACGGTTATCTCGACCCGGAGGACATACGGGCGGGGTGGAGCGACGCGCGCCCGGTGAAGTTCTTCCCGGTGGTGCGCGACGGTTACCCGCAGCGGAACGCTTCGTCGGACTTGCAACCGGTGCTGCGGATGCTCACGCCCGACGACTACCACCCCTTTCTGCATGTCGCGTCGCTCGTGCGGGCGCTCTTCGCGGCGGCGGGGTATGCCGTGCGGAGCGACTTCATGGAGACGCCGGCGTTCAAATCGCTCTACATGAGCGGTGCGTATGCCGGGCGCGATACGACGGCGCTCGAACGGCGGATGGGATTCCGGGCCGTGCGTCTGACCGAGGCGACGGCTGCGGCCGATGCGGCCGGAAGGGTGTATGCGACGCCCTACGGAGCGGACAACGTGCTGGGCAACATCGTGGAGAGCGCCACGCCCCTGGCCGAGGACGAGACGGGAGCCGTGCGCACGGACCCCTACAACAACGGCAACTGTTTCGGATACGAGGACCGAAAGATCGTGTACCGTCCGGCGGCGGAGGTCAGCGTGGGATTCGAGTACAGGCTGCGCTACACCACCGACCACCGCATCGTTTCGCGATGGCGCCTCGCGGGATTCGACGCCGTGAACCTCGGGGCGGGCGGGACCTTCCGGTTCGTGCTGCCGAACCGCTACGAGGATCGGCGCAGGGAGCTCAGGGCGGGGGCTTCGTACCGGGCGGTCGTGTTCGACGCCAAGGCCGGGGACCGCTTCCGTCTGCTCTGCAACGCCGGCGGCACGACGGGCGTCGTGTGGACGGAGTTCGCGGGGCGCACGGCCGCGGTGGCCACGCCGCTGGGGTCGGGGTATGAGCAGCCGGCGTTGCAGGTGATGGCGGCGAACGGCACGTGGAAGTCGTGGAACGGCGACTGGGCGCTCTACGACGGCCACATCGCCGAGCGCGGCCGGACCACGGTGGAGCTCACGCTGCGCACGCCGGCCGTGGCGGCGGGGCCTGTGTCGCCCGTGTACTTCAACACCGTGTTTTTCGGCGGTGCGGAGGAGGGAATGCGCATGACGCTGCATGCCGAGGGGGAGATGAGGCCCCGGTTCTCGCCGGCGCCCGCATTCGGGGCGCGGGTGGGTGCGGCGGACGTCATGCATCACGACGTGCGGCAGATCGCCCTGCTGGAGGCGGTGCAGCAGATGTTCAACCTGCGGTTCTGGACCGACGAGCAGACCAGGAGCGTGCGCATAGAGCCCGACAGGTCGTTCTGGGACGAGGCGGGCGAGACGGACTGGCGCGGCAGGACCGACTTTGGAGAGCCGGCGGTATGGCGCGACGCGGCGGTGGGCGAGCGCGAAGCCCGCATATACGCCTACCGCGAGGGCGACGGCCCCGTGAAGCGCATGAACGACGAGGAGCAGGGCGAATTCGGCGCATGGCGCTCGGAAACCGGGTCGTGGGCCGCGGAGGAGGGGACGGAGCGGCGGACGAACGCCCTCTTCGCACCGACAGCGAGCAGCCCGGGAGGCATGGCCGGAGCCCCCTCGGCGTGGCTCATGCAGGTGGGCGACCGCGACGATGCGGCGGGAGACGGCGTGAACTTCACGCCGCGCATCGTGCGCTATGCGGGGATGATGAAGCTGCCCGACGGCGAGCTGTGGCCGGCATCGGAATACGTGGACGCCTATCCCCTCGCGGCGTTTCACTGCGGGGGCGACAAGCGCACGCGCAGCTTCACGCTCGGCTTCGCCGACCGAGACGGCGTGCGCGGGCTGCACACGTACTACGACCGCAGCGAGGCGATCGTAGCCGCACGCCGGCGCGTGACCCTCACCCTCCGGATCGGGGCCAACGAGTTCGAGCGGCTGTTTCGGGGCGGAGGCGAGCTGCCCGCGATGAACCGCGTGTTCCGGATCGACACGGACGAGGGGGAGGTATGCGCCACGCTGCACGGCATGGAGTCCTACGACCCCGAGGCGGCGAAGGCCCGATGCACGTTCACCCTGTTGCCGGAGGACCGCCCGTGACGCGGCACGAACGGCGGATCGTGGCGCAGCTGCTGGAGGCCACGGCGGGGCTGGAGGCCGAAGAGGCGCTGGTGCGCCTGCTCGCGATGGGGGCGCTCGACATGAGGCGGTGCGGCCAGCTCGTGCTGCGGGACGAGGTGGAGCGCCTCGTGCGCCGCGGGGCGGGGCGCTGCGAGGCCATGGAGGAGGTGGCGGCGGAGTGCCACTGCTCGTACGGCAAGGTGCGGCAGGCGGTGTATTACAAACCCAAAAGCGGTTCCGTGCGGTGACGCGCCGCGGGAATCGGAAACCGAAAATCTTATGAAAAACCCATGAAAGAGAACATTCGAATCAGGAACCGGTCGGGCGTGTGCTCGATCGACATCGAAGGAACGATCGGAGTGCCCGAAGCGTGGCAGTTCGACGATCCGGCGGAGCGGGTGGCCACCTACGACGCGTTCCGCGAGGCCGTGCAGCGCATCGGCCGGGTGGAGGCGGACGAAGTGGTGGTGAACATCCGCTCGACGGGCGGCGACGTGAACGACGCGCTGCTCATATACGACGCCCTGAGGGCGCTCGACGCGCGCATCGTGACGCGCTGCTACGGATACACGGCGTCGGCGGCCACGATCATCGCCCAGGCGGCGTCGGAGGGCGCGCGCGAGGTGTCGGCCAATGCGCTCTACCTGGTGCACAAGGCCTCGTGCGCCGCGGAGGGCAATGCGGAGGAGCTGGCGGCGCGGATCGACCTGCTGCGGCGCACCGACGAGCGGCTGGCGGCGCTCTACGCCGCACGTTCGGGCCGCACGGCGGAGGAGTTCGAGCGGCTGATGGCCGAGAACAACGGCGCGGGCCGCTGGCTCTCGCCCGAGGAGGCGGTGGCGGCCGGTCTGGCCGATGCGGTGACAGGTGCGGCGTCCGCGGGGGCGGCGGTGCGCAACATCGTGCGCGGGTGGAGGCGCTTCGCCGCGCGCATCGGGGCGCGTGGCGCCCGCCAGCCGGAGAACGACCGCAGCATCCTGCACTTCGACGAGCCGCAGCGCTCGGGCATCGGCCTGCGCGACGGGCAGGAGCAGGCCGCACCCACGGCCACGAAACCCTGCGAGGACCCCTCGGTGCACGACGTGCTGCACACGCAGAACGAACGCGCCTATGCGGACGATGCGCGGCGTTTCGCCCGGTTCTGACCCGCAAGGCGGGGACGGAGGCCGTTTCGGACACGTCCGGAGGATGCCGGGCGGAAATACGACAGAAATGAATAAACAACTGAAAAACAGACGAAAATGAGTTATCTGGAAAATGCGAAAACCTATACGGGGTCGGACCTCGAAACCATCTTTTTCCGCCCGATGCTGAGCGGACCTTCGGCTCAGGAGCTGGGCGTGAGGGTATTGTACAACATGCCAGTGCCCACCACCATTCAGTTGTGGGACGGCAAGCCCGACATCCTCCAGAAATACACGCAGGCAGGATGGTCGGGCGGAAACACCGCGACCAAATACCAGAAGACGATCCGGCTCAACCGAGTGAAGGCCGAGCTGGGATTCTCCGCCGCGGACTACTTCTCGCTGGTCTACGAGCTGATCGCCGCGCGCGGCGACGTGAACATGGACGACCTGACGGGTACCGAGCTGGAGCAGGCCGAGACCACGCTCTTCCGCCGTTCGATCGCCGAGGGAATACGCGCCACGATGTGGGTCGGCGACACGACGGCCGCGACGGGATACAACACCTTCGACGGCTTCCTGAAGTCGATCAAGTCGCTGGCGGCGGACGACCTGGTGTACACCCACCGCTACTCTGCGGAGTCGCTGGCCGATCCGGCCGGGACGGTGGCGATCTTCGAGCAGCTGTGGGAGAATGCCGACCCGCGATTGCAGGACCTCAAGGGCGAAGGCAACCTCGCGTTCTTCGTCACCTCGGACATTTACCACCTTTATGAGAAATACCTCGACGGCCGCGGCACGGAGTCGGCGTACGTCGATGCCATAAACGGCCGCAAGGAGCTGGCGTACCACGGCATTCCGGTGGTGGACGTGCGTCTGGGCAGCTACCTCCAGCGCGCGGCGGGGCTCGACAAGTCGTTCGCCGTGCTGACGGACCGCCGCAACCTCGTGCTGGCGGTCAATACCTCCGATTTCCCCGGAAACGAGGTGCGCATGTGGTACAATCCGGACCAGATGGAGAACCGCCAGCGCGCCGTGTTCATGGCGGGGTGCGACGTGCTGGACGAACTGCTCGTGACCTACGCATGCAAAAGCTGAGTGCGGTGAAGACGCTCAAGCCCGTGGGCGGCGTGGCGCGCGTGAGGCTGGTGCCCGTGGGCGGCGAGGGCATAGAGATGCCGCTGGTGGAGGAGCGTTCGTCGTACGACGAGGAGATCCTCTGCGACGACGGGCTGCTCAGGGTCTGTCACCGGCTGACCCTCGTGCTGCCCCGCGAGGCGGTCGCCGGGCTGATGCCCTGCGTGGCGAAGCTCGCGACCGAGGGGGCTTCGGCCCTCGTGGTGACGCGGGCGGGCGAGGAGCTGACCGCGGGCTTTTCGGACACGTTCGAATACGAACAGCCGCTGCGGCTGACCTCCCTGCTGATCCCCTCGGGCGCGCGGCGCGCCGACGGCAACCACGCAGTGATGCGGCTGGAGAGCGAGGATACGTCGGCTTACAGAATGGATACCTAAAAATCCGGGACCGTGCGGTCCGCCGCCCTTCTGCGCGGGGCGGCGTCCGCACGGAAACGACCGAAAACAACGGAATATGCGAAAAGACAAAATACGGAGGACGGCGTTGTGCCGCAACCGGACGGAGTCCTGCCTCACGACCCGGGCGGGGCGTGTGGAGAGCGACCGCTTCTGGCGGTGGGGCGACGACAACCTTTTTCCCGCGGCGCTGGCCCTCATGTCGCGCCGATCGACCACCCACCGGCGCATCATCAACGACAAGGCCGACTACATATCGGGCAAGGGCGTGGTGTGCGACGAGAACGAACCCCTGCTCGGCGCCTTCGCGGCCCGCGTGAACGGCCGGGGCGAAACGATGCGGCAGGTGCTGAACCGCCTCGCATTCGACAAGGCGCTGTTCGGCAACGCCTTTCTCGAAGTGGTGACCGACGAGCGGCGGACCTTCCTGTCGCTCTACCACCAGGATGCGTCGCGCTGCCGCGTGGCCCGCGACTCGCAGCACGTGCTGCTGCACCACGACTGGGCGGCCTTCAATCCGGCCGAGGCGCGGGTGCTGCCCCTGTGGCCCCTCACCGAGCGGCAGGAGGACGGCACGGTGCGCTCGATGGTGCACTACAAGGACTACGAACCCATGTTCGAACACTACGGCGTGCCGCCCTACATCGCGGGATTCAACGTGTCGGCCATCGCCTACAAGACCGACCGCTGGAACATCTCGCGGCTGGACAACTCGTTTCAGCTCTCGGGCGTCATGATGCTCGACAGCACCGCCGACAGCGAGGAGCAGGCCGAGCGGATCATCCGCGCCGCCGAGCAGAAGTTCGCGGGCAACCCCGGGCAGGTCATGTTCGTGCTGAAGGAGGGGAGCGCCGACGACAACTCGCGCTTCATACCCATCGCCTCGCAGAACGAGGGCGACTGGAAGACGCTCCACGACCAGGCCGTGTCGGACATCGTGGTGGCGCACTCGTGGTTCCGCACGCTCAGCGGACTCGAATACGGGGGCGGATTCAGCGCCGAGCGGATCCTCCACGAGTACGAGGTGGCGCTCAACACGGTGATTCTGGGCGAGCAGGCCGAACTGCTGGAGCCCATACGGCGCGTGATCGGGGCCGTGCTGGGGTGCGACGCCTCGTCGCTCGAAATCGTCAATCGGCCGCCGACCCGGTCGAAGCCCGTTT
Source organism: Alistipes sp. (assembly GCA_009774895.1). Taxonomy (GTDB): domain Bacteria; phylum Bacteroidota; class Bacteroidia; order Bacteroidales; family Rikenellaceae; genus Alistipes. Next base: position 9,747 of record VSOO01000002.1, read on the forward strand.
ACATGAGGGTGTGGGAGGCGCGCAAGGCCGACGGACTGGATTACGATCCGCAGGACGAGAGGCAGCAGGCCTTTCTGTCGGAAATCACGAAGTACAACGTCCGCAGCATCGGGTAGCCCGCTCCGCAAGACCGTGCCCGGACGGGGTTGCGGCCGGGGGCGCGCGACGGTGCGCGGAGAAAAAAGATTCGACTATGAAAACACTGATTACACCGGAGCAGGTCGTGGCGCTTGCGTACGCCGACGGCGAGTACCTGCCTCCGGAGCAGATTACCGGGGCCGACATCGCGGCCGCGGAGGAGCGGCGCATCGTGCCCGTGGTGGGGCGCGGACTCTACGGGCGGCTGCTCGGCGGCGCATATGCCGAGTTCGTGGAGGAGTACCTCGCGGCGCCGCTGGCCGTATACGTGCGGCTTGCGGTGCAGCCGCTGTTCGACGTGCGCACGGGCCCCTGCGGCAGCGTGTCGCTGCGTGCGGAGGGCTACGAGCCGGCGGACGGGGAGCGGCTGCGCGAGCTGCGCCGGGCCCTGCACGTGAAGGCGCGGTCGCTGATGCTCCGGGCCTCGGCGCGGCTCGACGGGGGCGGATTTCCCGAATACGATCCGCGGCAGAACATCCTTAAACGTTGTCGCACCGATGGAGGCTTTGTACAGGTGGGTTAGCGGGCTGGCCGCCGCCGGAGCGGCGCTGCTGGCCCCGGCGGCGCCGCTGGTGGTGTGCGCCGTGCTCTTCATCGGGGTGGATTTCGTGACCGGAACCGCCGCGGACTATGCCGCGGCGCGGCGCGCGGGGCTGCCGTGGCGCTTCGAGAGCCGCAAGGCGTGGCGCACGGTGGTCAAGCTGGCGCTGGCGGTGACGGCCGTGGGCATGTCGTGGCTCCTCGACGCCTGCCTGCTCGGATTCATGCAGCTGCGGCTGGCGCGGGTCTTCACGGGGTTTCTGTGCGGCGTGGAGTTCTGGTCGTTCCTTGAGAACGCCGCCCGGCTCTCCGGAGCGCCGCTGTTCCGGTGGTTGCAGCGCTTCGTCGGACACAGGCTGGGAAAGGAGGCGGAGCATGAGTAGGGGCCTCGACAACCGCAATCCGGGAAACATCCGGCGTTCGCGGGTGCGTTACAAGGGCGAGGTGCACCCCTCGTCCGACCCGGAATTCAAGCAGTTCCGGAGCCTCGAATGGGGCTACCGGGCCGTGTTCGTCGTGCTGCACACCTACCGTGTGCGGCACGGGCTGCGCAGCGTGGCGCAGATGATCGCCCGCTGGGCGCCGCCGACGGAGAACCGCACCGACCTCTATGTGCGTTTCGTGGCCGGGGCGTGCGGCGTGGCGGAGGACGAGGTGCTCGACACGCTCGACGGCGGCACGATGATCCCCCTGGTGTGCGCCGTGTCGCGCATGGAAAACGGCGTGGCGGCCGATGCCGCGGCCGTGCTGCGCGGCTGGGAGCTCTTCGCGGAGGATTACGGCGGGAGCCGGACGGCCGCGGAAACGCCCTCCGCGCATGTGCGGAGCCCCGGAGGCATTCCGGCGCATGCCGCGCGAAAAGCCTCCCGCAGGGGCGGGCCGCAGTGCCGGACGGCGCCGGTGCGAACTCCCGGCGCCGGAACCCGAAGTGGGACGGAATAGCACGAAAAGTCGCGGAACGATGGGGTGCGTACGCGCTTTTCCGCTATCTTTGCGGGTATGAACGCCTCCCTGCTCCGCTCACGTATCGAACGTCTGCCCATGCTGCGGGCCCTGCTGCCTTTCGTGGCGGGAATCGTGGCGGCGGAGTATTATCTGCTGCCCTCCGCATTCGTGTGGGCGGGTTTCGCGGTATCGGGAGCAATTGCCATTGCGGGGCGGTCGTCGCTGTGTGCGGCGGCCGCCCTGTGCTGTTTCGGGTGGGGCGCGGCGCAGTGGAATGCGCCCGCGGAGGACGACGTGCCGCGCGGCGTGCGCACGGTCTTCGCCCTTGCGGCGGAGGGCGCCGGCGAGGGGCGGATCACGGCCTGGCGCGACGATGACGGGCAGTGGCGCGAAGCCGACGTGCGGGTGGTGCTGCGCGGCGATTCGACGCTCGCGCCGCAGCCGGGCGAGCGCTACGTGGTGCGGACCCGGCTGTACGGGCTGCACGCGGGGAGTTCGTACGGCCGTCTGATGCGGTCGCGCGGTTTCGGCGGCCGGGTATACCTCTCGGAGCGGCAGGTGCTCTGGCGCCGGACGCCGCAGCCGGCCGGACTGCATGCCGCGGCGGCGGAACGCATGCGCCGCCTGGGGCTCACCGGGCGCACGCACGCCCTCTGTGCGGCGATGGCTGCGGGCGACCGCAGCGGACTGACCGCCCCGATGCGCGGGCTGTTCGCCCGCAGCGGCGCTTCGCACCTGCTGGCCGTGTCGGGCCTCCACGCGGGAATCGTCTTCATGCTGGCGAACCTGCTGCTCCGCTGGCTCGTGCTGCTGCGGCGCGGACACCTCCTGCGCAACGGTCTCGTGGTCGCGCTCGTGTGGTTCTACGCCGCCGTCACGGGTTTCTCGCCCAGCGTGGTGCGGGCGGCCCTGATGTGCTCGGCGCTCCAGTTCGCGCTGGCCTCGGGGTCGCTCTATGCGGGCGGAAACGCCCTCGCGGCAGCGGCTTTCGCGATGCTGGCGTGTCGGCCCGCGGCGCTGTACGACATCGGATTCCAGCTCTCGTTCCTCTCCGTGACGGCCATCCTGGCGTGGGGCGTGCCGTTGTGCCGCAGGCTGCGCACGGGACGGAGGGCGATCGACGTGCCGGTGGCCGCGGCGGTGGTGAGTGCGGTGGCGACCGTCGCCACCGCGCCCCTTGCGGCCCACACGTTCGGCACGGTGTCGTTCGCGGCCGTGGCGGTGAACGCCGTGGCCGTGCCCCTCGCCACGGTCGTCGTGGGAACGGGGGTGCTGTGGCTGGCTGTGCCCCTGCCGTGGGCGGCATACGTGCTGCGGCCGGCGGCCGAAGCGGCGGCCTCGGCGCTGCTGTGGATCGTGGAACGCACGGCCGCACTTCCGTGGGCCGCGGCCCGGTGGTGTCCCGACGCGGGGACGGTGGCGGCCATTTACCTCGGATTCCTGATCGCGACCCTGCTTGCGGGGTGTCGCGAACGGAAAAAAACGGTATCTTTGCGTCCGTGATGGACACTGAAGCATACGAGCTGCTCCGCACGCCCGAACTCGTGCGTGCCGTGGAGGAGGCGCTCGGGCGCGACCCCCTGGAGGTGGCGCTCGACAAACGCGTGCCCCATGCGGCGCTCGTGGCCACGCAGGTGAAATACCTGGGGCGGGCCGCGGCGAAGCTGCCGTCATACCGTGCGGCGCGCTGCATCCTGCCGCCCCGCGCCTTCGAGCAGGCGTCGAGCGAGGCGTGTGCCGCGCACAAGCGCATCGGGGGCGATGCGGTGCTCGACCTCACGTGCGGCCTCGGGGTCGATGCCTTCGCGCTGTCGCGCCGCTTCGGCCGCGTGGTGACGCTGGAGCGCGATCCGCTCCTGGCCCGCATTGCCCGCGACAACTTCGCGCGGCTGGGCGTGACGAACGTGGAGGTGGTGTGCGCCTCGGCCGAGGAGTACCTGGCCCGCACCGGCGAGCGGTTCGACTGGGTGTATGCCGATCCGGACCGGCGCGATGCCGCGGGCCGCAAGCAGGTGCGCCTCGAAGCCTGCTCGCCCGACATCGTGGCGCTGATGCCCGCGGTGCGGCGCGTCGCCGGGCGGCTGTGCCTGAAGAACTCGCCGCTCTTCGATGTGGATGCGGCCTTTGCGCTCTTCGGAGGCTGCGAGACGGAGGTGGTGTCGCTGGGAGGCGAATGCAAGGAGGTAATGGTCTATGCCGACGGCCGCGAGCCCCGCATCACGGCCACGGCGCTCGGACTGGGGAGCTTCGGCCTGTCGCGGTGCGAGGCCGTGAATGCCCCCTGCACGGAGCCTTTCGAGCCCGGACGCTACGGATGGCTCGTGGTGCCCGACGTGGCGTTGCAGAAGGCGCGGCTCGCATGCGCCGCCCTGCGCGGCCGGGCCGACCTGTGGAGCAACGAGGGCTACGGATTCGCTGCGAGCGACCCGGGGGCCGTGCTTGGCAGGGTTTTGGCGATCGAAAGCATCGAACCCTACGATCCGAAGGCCCTGCGCCGCACGATGCGGGGAGAGCGGGCCGAGCTGATGAAGCGCGACTTCCCCCTCGCTACGGCACGCATCGCGGCCGACACGGGGATCCGCGAGGGCGGCGGCGTGCGCCTGGCTTTCACGCGCATCGGAGGCAGGCTGTGGACCGTGCGGTTGCGGTGACCGGCGCGGAGCGCCCGTCCGCGGTGCGGGCCGGAGCCGCCTGCGGCGCACCCGGACGGAAGCGGCCCTCGCGGGGACGAAGGCCCGATCATGCGCCGCACATGCGGCGAACGAGGATATGAAAAGAATCAGACGCATAGCGACATTCATCGCGGAGACCGCCATCGGCGAGGACTCCGAGCGCTACCGCAATCCCGCGGTGCGGTGGGCCGTGCAGCAGTACCGCCTGCTGTTCTACACGGCGCGCGGGCTGGTCGAGCACGGCACGCTGGTGCGCAGCGCGGCGCTCACGTTCTACACGCTGATGTCGATCGTGCCCGTCGCAGCCGTGATCTTCGCCGTAGTCAAGGGATTCGGACTTACGGAGACCCTGCTCGACAACCTCTACGGCATCTTTCCGCAGCATCCCGAGGTCATCGAGTACCTGATCGGCTTCGCCGAGCGGGCGCTGGCCCGCACGCAGGGCGGCGTGGTGGCCGTGGTGGCCCTCGTCACGCTCTTCTGGGCCGTGATCCGCGCCTTCGCGTCGATCGAGAGCGCTTTCAACAACATCTGGGAGGTGAAGACCGCGCGCAGCCTGACGCGTCAGTACAGCACCTACATCACCATCGTCGTGGTGGTGCCGCTGCTGTGGGCGGCCACGCGGGCATTGGGCCTCTACGTCGATGCGCAGCTCGGCCTCGGCAGCTCGGCCTGGTCGTTCGTGGTGTCGAAGTGCGCCGTGCTCGTCATGACGTGGCTCATCTTCGCCGTGCTCTACACGGCCATTCCCAATACGAAGGTGCGTTTCCGCAGCGCGCTGACCGCCGGCGTGGTGGCGGGCACGCTCTTCATGCTCTTCCAGTGGGGATATGTCTACCTCCAGCGCTGGATGACCTCCTACAACGCCATCTACGGCAGTTTCGCCGCCCTGCCGCTCTTTCTGATCTGGATGCAGACCTCGTGGCAGATTCTCCTTTTCGGCGGCGAGCTCTCGTTCGCCTACCAGAACGTCGCCCGCTTCGCCGTGGAGCGCGAGTCGCTCCGCATCAGCTACGACCGCCGGAGGCGCGCCATGCTCGCCGTGATGGTGGTGGCCGCGCGGCGCTTCTGCGCGGCGCAGGGCTCCACGGGCCCCGAGGAGATCCGCGGGCAGCTGGGGCTGCCCACACGACTGGTGAACGACCTGCTCTACGAACTGGCCAAGGCCGGGATGCTGGCGCCCGTGGCGTCGGAGGATGCGGAGCACGAGGTGCGCTTCGTGCCCGCACGCGACCTGACGTCGCTCACGCTGTGCGACGTGATCGACGCGGTGGAGACGCAGGGCGACGCGACGTTCGCCCCCTCGCGCGCCCCCGAGATCGGACGCGTGAACGAGGCGTGGAGCCGGATCGCGGCGGCGGCGCATGCAGCCCCGGGCAATGTGCGACTGATCGACCTGATATGAACGGACAGCAGAACGAAATACGGAGCGTGACGATCGTCGGCAGCGGCAATGTGGCCGAGGCGCTGGCGCGTGCGCTCGGCGACGGCCCCTTCGAACTGAGGGGCGTATTGGCCCGCAACGAGGCGCGGGGGCGCGAGGTGGCCCGCATCGGCCGCACGGCGTGGACGGACGACCCGGCGCGGCTGGCCGCGTCCGATCTCTGCATCGTCGCCGTGAGCGACCGTGCGGTGGCGGAGGCGGCCGCGGCGCTGCCCTGCGGCGTCGCGGGGGCCGTGGTGCACACCGCGGGGTGCGTGCCGCTGGAGGCGCTGCCCGCGTGCTTCGGCGCGCGCGGCGTGCTCTACCCGCTTCAGACTTTCACCCGGGGGCGCGCCGTCGAGCTGTCGGAGGTGCCCTTCTTCACCGAGGCGTCGGACGAGGCGTTCGCACTGCGCCTCGACGCTTTCGCCCGTGCGGCGGGCGGTGCGGTGCTGCGTGCGGACAGCGCGCAGCGGCGCCGCATCCATCTGGCCGGGGTCTTCGCCTGCAACTTCGTCAATGCGATGTACGGTGCTGCGGGGCGGGTGCTGCGCGATGCGGACATTCCGTTCGACGTGCTGGGGCCGATCATCCGCGAGACGGCGGCCAAGGCGGCGGCATCGGGCGATCCGGCATCGGTGCAGACCGGACCGGCGGTGCGGGGCGACCGCGCCACGCAGGAGCGGCACTGCGAGCTGCTGGCCGACGATCCGGAGCTGACGACGATCTACAAACTGATAAGCGAACAGATATGGCGAATTTCAAAGAAGTGATCGCCCGCACCGAAGCTTTCGTCTTCGATGTGGACGGCGTGCTGACCGACGGGGGCATCGTGCCCACGCCGGACGGCGATTTCATCCGGCGCTACGATGCCAAGGACGGCTACGCGCTGGCCTATGCCGTGCGCATGGGATACAAGGTATGCATCATCACCGGAGGCCGCGGCCGCACGCTGGAGTACCGCATGCGGATGCTCGGACTCTCGCGCATCTACCTCGACTGCATGGACAAGATCGCGGCGCTGAACGAATTCCTCGCCGACGAGGGGATCGACCCCGCGAACGTGGTCTACATGGGCGACGACATACCCGACCTGGAGTGCATGCGGGCCGTGGGTATTCCGGTCTGCCCGGCCGATGCGGCTGCCGAGGTCGTCGAGGCGTCGCGCTACGTCTCGGAGTTCCGCGGCGGTCACGGCGCGGTGCGCGACATCGTGGAGCAGGTGCTTCGCGCGCGCGGCGACTGGGCCCGCGACTCGAAGGGCGTCACGCCGTCGCAGCTCGCGGCTTCGCGCTGACGCGGCGCGGCGACGCGAAAAGCTACGCCCCGGATACACGGTATCCGGGGCGTTGTCGTCGCTGCGGGCGTCTGCGCCCGGGCGGTATCAGTATTTGTAGCGGCACCACTTGTACAGCTCCCTGAGCGTCGGCTTCTTGCCGTGCATGAAGATGCCCACGCGGTAGATTTTGGCCGCGAGCCACACCATCGCCACGAACGAGGCGTAGAGCAGCACGAGCGAGAGGAGAATCTCCCAGAGCGGAATGCCGCACGGAATGCGGGTCATCATCACCACGGGCGAGGTGAACGGAATGATCGAGAACCAGAACGCCACGGCGGAGTTGGGGTCGTTCATCACCGACATGGCGGCCAGGAAAGCCAGGATGATGGGAATGGTGATCGGGGTCTGGAGCTGCTGGGCGTCCTGCACGTTGTCCACGCTCGAACCCACGGCGGCGAACATCGCCGAGTAGAGCAGGTAGCCTCCCACGAGGAAGAGGAGCAGCCAGCCGAGCAGCGCGGCGATGTATCCGGCATCCATGGCCGTGCCGAGGGCCGTGAGCAGCGCGGGGTCGAGCTGTGCCGCGGCCGCCGCATCGCCGCCCTGTGCGGCCTGCATGCCCGCGAGCACGTCGGCCGGAAGCAGGTGGGGAAGCACTACCGTGCCCGCCACGAGCACCAGGGCGCCCCACAGCAGGATCTGCACCACGGCCACCGAGGCGATGCCGAGAATCTTGCCCATCATCAGGTCGAAGGGCCGCACGGAGGAGACCATGACCTCCAGCACGCGGCTGTGCTTCTCCTCGATCACCGACTGCATGACCATGGCGCCGTAGATCAGCAGGAACATGTAGAGCAGCATGCCCAGCGCGAAGCCCGCGACGGTGGCCGCGGCCGACGAGCGGGCCGCGGAATCCTCCTCCTGCGACTCGTCGTTGCGGAAGGTCCGCATCGTGACGCGCGTGCGCACTTCGTCGAGAATCTGCGCCAGGTTCTCGATGTCGTAGCCCTTGAGCTTCTCGTTCTCCACGATCTTCTCGATCTGGCCCGTGATGTTGCTCTCGATGGAGATCGACGACGAGGCGTTGGCGTAGAGCCGGATGTCGTCGGGCTGTGCGACCGGGTCGGGGCCGATCCAGAGGATGCCGAAGCGGTCGGTCAGCTCGCGCCGTGCGCGCTCCAGCGGCAGGTCGGTGGCCTCGAACGCCAGCTCGGAGTCGCTTTCGAGCTGCGGCAGCACGAGGCCGCTGCGGTCGATCACGGCGATGCGTTTGGTCTCACCGCGCGAGAACTGCATGATGAGGGCCGGTGCGAGCATCAGCCCGAGGAGCAGCACGGGCATGAGCAGCGTGCTGACGATGAAGGATTTCTTGCGGACGCGTTCGTTGAATTCGCGTCCTATGATGATACGTATCTGGGACATGGGTCGTTGTTTTTTCGGGTTCGTACTATTTGCCGTCCATCCGCCGGCGGCGGTTGCGCAGCAGGCCTCCGAGGCCCGTGAGGGTCAGGAGGAGCGCCACGACCGTGCCGCCCGCCGAGCCGTTGGGGCTCAGCAGGCCGAAGAGCGTGCCCGCCAGTCCGAGCAGGGCCAGCAGCAGGAAGGAGAAGTTGCTTATCTCTTTTTTCGCCATGGTGCGCAGGATTACAGCGAGCCGTTCACGGCCCGGATGAAGATGTCGTTCATCGAGGGAATCACTTCGCTGAAAGAGCGGATCTCGACCGCCTCGTTGAGCGCCGCGAGCACGCCGCGCACGCCGTCGTTCCGGTCGATGCGGATGCGGGCCGTGCGGTAGGCCGAGCCGTCGTCGGTGCGGTCGAGCAGCTCGCAGCGGCCGCGCACAGCGTTTTCGAGGGCCGCGGCATCGCCGCGCCAGGTCACATCGAAGAGGTTGTCGCCGTGGCTGCGGCGGATGTCGGCCACGCGGCCCGAGAGGATGTCGTGCGACTTGTCGATCAGCGTGATGTGGTCGCACACCTCCTCGACCGAAGCCATGTTGTGGGTCGAGAAGATGACCGTGGCGCCCGCGTCGCGCAGGGCCAGAATCTCCTCCTTGAGCAGGTTGGCGTTGATGGGGTCGAAACCCGAGAAGGGCTCGTCGAAGATCAGCAGCTCGGGCCGGTGCAGCACCGTGACGATGAACTGCACCTTCTGGGCCATGCCCTTCGAGAGCTCCTCGACCCGCTTGTCCCACCACGCCTCGATGCCGAAGCGTTCGAACCACGTGCGCAGCCGCTCCGTGGCGTCGCGGCGCGAGAGGCCCTTGAGGCGTGCGAAGAAGAGCGCCTGCTCGCCGACTTTCATTTTTTTGTAGAGCCCCCGCTCCTCGGGCAGGTAGCCGATGCGGCGGATGTCCTCGGGGCGTATTTCGCGGCCATCGAACAGCACGCGCCCCGTGTCGGGCGCCGTGATGCGGTTGATGATGCGGATGAGCGTGGTCTTTCCCGCACCGTTGGGACCCAGCAGTCCGTAGACCGAACCGCGGGGTACGGCGAGCGACACGTCGTCCAGCGCCGTGTGTTGTGCAAAGCGTTTCGAAACGTGTTCGACCTGCAACAGATTCATGGTGGTAGGTGTGATTGTTTTTGATATTTTCCTGAAAGCAAATGTAAGAAAAATTTTCGTAGTTCAAAAAATAATTATCGTTCTTCGATGTGTCGTCGGCAGAAACCGTTCGATTTCACTATCCTTTTGTCCAAATATGCTATAATAAGGACGGATTCGGATTGCATTTTGTTTGGAAATGACATACAAAGCATTTATCTTTGCAACAGTGAACCAGAAATGGAACACGTTCGGGACTTTTTCGAATGCGGCGGCTCGCCGAATCGGTATCCTGAATTCGGACATCGCCCGCATTATCAGACGGTTATCTTTTAACCGGAATGCGGAATCCCGCTCCGATGCGGAGTTCGGTCCGGAACGATACCGCAAAAAGTCTCCTGCGTTCTTCAGAATAGTCCGTCTGCCCCCCGGTTAATATCAAATAGGAATTTTCTTATGTTACTGTTTCGGTAATGTATAAAAGTGAGGCGTCACTTCCTTGTTTTCCGGGCGGGCAGACTTTTTTTGCGGCTATCCGCACCGGATGCGTCCCGGCATCGGCGCGGAAGCGGCGGTTTTGCCCGGAAATGCTTATCTTTGTATCGGTCAAACAGCGAATCATTATGGAAAAACAGTGTGTCTTGGTTACCGGCGGCGCCGGGTACATCGGCTCGCATACGGCCGTCGAGCTGATCGCGGCGGGATACGACGTAGTCATTGCGGACAATCTTTCGAACAGCGACCTGCGCGCCGTCGAGGGCGTGCGCCACATCACGGGGGTCGAGGTGCCTTTCGAGCAGGTCGATTGCTGCGATCGGGAGGCGCTCGGACGCCTCTTCCGCCAGTACCGTTTCGATTCGGTAATCCACTTCGCGGCGTCGAAAGCCGTCGGCGAGTCGGTGCACGAACCCCTCAAATACTACCGCAACAACCTGACGTCGTTTCTGAACGTCGTGGAGCTGATGCGCGCCACGGGGCGGCCCAACATCGTCTTTTCGTCGTCGTGCACGGTCTACGGCGAGGCCGACGCGCAGCCCGTGACCGAACGCACGCCGCGCAAGCCCGCCACGTCGCCCTACGGCAATACGAAGCAGATGTGCGAGGACGTGCTGCGCGACGCAGTGGCGGCCTACGAGGGGCTGCGCGGCATCGCGCTCCGCTACTTCAACCCGATCGGGGCGCATCCCTCGGCGCTGATCGGCGAGCAGCCGCAGGGCGTGCCGCAGAACCTCGTGCCCTACGTCACGCAGACCGCGGCCGGCATCCGCGAATGCCTCTCGATCTTCGGCGACGACTACCCCACGCCCGACGGATCGAACATCCGCGACTACATCGACGTCACGGACCTCGCACGCGCCCACGTAGCGGCCATACGCCGCATGTGCGGCGGGGCGCGGCGCGCCGATTATGAGGTCTTCAACATAGGCACGGGCCGCGGAGTGTCGGTGCTCGAACTGGTGCGCCGCTTCGAGCAGGTGAACGGCGTGAAGGTCAATCACCGCATCGTAGGCCGCCGCGAGGGCGACATCGTGGCGATCTGGGCCGACCCGACCCTGGCCAACGAAGTGCTGGGGTGGCGGGCCGAACGCACGCTCGACCAGACGCTCGCTTCGGCCTGGGCCTGGCAGAAGCACCTGTGCGGCATGGAGTAGGAGGCCGGCGGACGACCGGGGCCGCCGGCGGTTTCACGAGCCCGGATTTTTGTTTTTCGAATAGTTTTGCGTATATTTGCGCCGCAAAAGCAAGCGGTGTGGAGTTCGGACGGAGGTCCGGACGGAGAACCGCCCGAGGCAACAAACTCTTAAATCTTACAACACAATGAAAACCATTTCGATTCAGACCGTAGCCCGCAACGAGTACGGCAAGAAGGCTACCAAGGCGGTGCGCCGCGAAGGTTTCATCCCCTGCGTACTGTGCGGCGGCGGTGAGACGGTATCTTTCTCGGTGGATCCGAAGGCCGTGAAGCCCCTGATCTACACCCCCAACTCCTACATCGTGGAGTTCGACATCGAGGGCCGCAAGGAGCTCGCCGTGCTGCGCGACGCTCAGTTCCACCCCGTGCGCGAGCAGATCATGCACCTCGACTTCTACCGTGTGCAGGAGGGCAAGCCCGTGTCGATCGCCATTCCGGTGCGCCTGACCGGCAACGCCGAGGGTGTGAAGATCGGCGGTAAGCTGGTGCTGTCGGCCCGCAAGCTCATCGTGAGCGCTCCGGTGGATCAGCTGCCCGACGAGATCGTGGTGGACGTGACGACGCTGGGTGTCGGCAAGACCATCTTCGTGGGTGACCTCCAGATCGAGGGTCTGAAGTTCGTGACGCCCGCATCGACGGCCGTCTGCGCCGTGCGCGTGACCCGTGCATCGCGCGGTGCCGAGGCGCAGGGTAAATAATTCCGGTTCGGATGAAGTATCTGATCGTTGGACTGGGCAACATCGGCGCCGAGTACGCCGGGACCCGCCACAACGCCGGATTCGAAGTGTTGGATGCCCTGGCCGGGGCATCCAACGTTTCTTTTACGACGGACCGCTACGGCGCCGTGGCCGAGTTGCGCCACCGGGGCCGCACGCTCCTGCTGCTCAAGCCCTCGACCTATATGAACCTCTCGGGCAAGGCCGTGCGCTACTGGATGGAGCAGGCGAAAGTCGCACCCGAGAACCTGCTGGTCATCGTGGACGACATCGCGCTGCCGTTCGGCACGCTCCGCATGCGCACGAAAGGCAGCGCAGGCGGACATAACGGCCTGAAGAACATCACCGAGGTGCTGGGCCACGAGAACTACGCCCGCATCCGCTTCGGCATCGGCGGCGACTTCGCGCGCGGCCAGCAGGTGGACTACGTGCTGGGCCACTGGACCGACGAGGAGCGCAAACTGCTGCCCGAGCGGCTGAAACTCTTCGGCGACGCCGTGCTTTCGTTCGCCTCCATCGGGGCCGAGCGCACCATGAACCTCTACAACAAGAAATAGGACGTCGCTGCGCTTCGTTCGTCGGACGAAGCCTTGAGAAGGCGTCGCTGCGCGGATCGGCGGCCGGGTTTTTCCCCGGCCGCCGGTTGCGTTTGCGTTCGAGGGAACAGGGACGGACACGACGCCGTATTCCGCAGGGGGCCTGAGGAATGCGGCTGGCAGATGTGTGCGTTTATTGAGCTTGGGGGCGTGATCTTCGAACTGCCTGCTCCTCGGGTTTGCGAGCCGGGGCGCAGCCTGTGAAACAGCGCTTTTCGTCGGACCTGCAAAGCCGGGCAGCAGCCTGCGGAGCGCCCGCAGACGAAGCGACAGCGCAGTTGCGGGCCTTCGCACCCGGGAGGCTGCGGCCCGCGCGGCTCAAAGAGCCGCAAATTTTCCCTGCAATATCATCCGCCGGCTTCGGTTGCTGCGTCCCCGGCCCAGCAAAGCCCCGGTCCAAAAAACAGTCGCAACCCGCGGAGCAAAATATAACAAAGGGCGTCACCCATTGTCTTGCGCCAGTGCTCGCGGACTGCGACCGAAATCATGCGTGCGGGAACGGACCTCTCAGGCACCGGTGCAGTGCCCGGACCTCGTTCGGCCTCGTCATGCGAATTGTCGGTAAAATACGGGAAAACAGCTCCGCAAATGCCAAGCGGCTGCTTCGGCACTGCGTGTCGCGCGCGATAACCGGACGGTGTGCCGGTCGCAATCGCTCCGAAAAGCGGTTTATGCCCCTTGGATCCGACTTATCGCAGGCTGGACGGAGGCGCTTCGGCAGCGTCCTCCGGGCGGTCTTCGGGGATGGGATCGAAGCTCGGGCCGCAATCGGCAGGGGATAAAAAAATCGGGCGCGGTTTCAATCTCCTACCGTGGGCATTGGGATACCCGTAATCAGTCGATTGTCCGCGCCCTTGCCGCCCCCTCCCGAACAGGGCAGGGGCTAACAAGGACTGACAACTTCCATACCTGATTACTGTAAAGTTCCCAATTTCACGGTAGGTACAAAGAGTTGTTTACCCTCTATTAATATAATGTCCGTCGGTCTATGCCGATCTATCCGGACACAAAGTTAGCATAACTTATACAATTAATTATACGGTTGCAAATATAAGCATAATTACCCGACACTCAAACATGTATTAGCGCAATAATTTCAAATAGCCATTTCATTTGCGCCAATGGCAGGAGACAAACAAAGGCGCGACGGACTTTTGCGACGGAAGATCATCCTGCCAACCGAAGAACTTCGCGGACTTCACGGTCATACTCGGGAACAGCCGAAGGAAGCTGCCGGATTGAACATTCTGAACATGGAAACGGGTGAGAACTTCCCGGATCTGACATTGCTGTCCATCATTTGCAGCTACTGCAAAATATCCCTCGATGAATTTTTCGCTCCGATGAGCTACCTGCCGAAAGGATAACGCCCTCCTAAAGAGCGCTCTTTCCGCCGGGCGTGCTGCGGGCCCCTGCCGCTGAACAAGAACGTCCCGCCGCAAACGGCTGCGGCGGGACGTCGTGGTACGAAGGGGCGGCCCCTATCGGCGGCGCACCAGCTTCACGACGTTCTCCACATGGTGCGTGTGGGGGAACATATCCACCGGCTGCACCCGCTCGACGCGGTAGGCGCCGTCGAGCAGCGCCAGGTCGCGGGCCTGCGTGGCGGGATTGCAGCTCACGTAGACGATGCGGTCGGGCGCGGCGCGCAGGATGACCTCGATGACCGGCTCGTCCACGCCCGCACGCGGCGGGTCGAGGATCACCACGTCGGGGCGGCCGTGCGCCGCGACGAACGCGTCGCTCAGCACCTCCTTCATGTCGCCGGCATGGAACGACGTATTGCCGATGCCGTTGAGCGCCGAATTGACCTTCGCGTCCTCGATCGCCTCGGGCACGTACTCGATGCCCACGACGCGTGCGCAGCGCGAGGCGCAGAAGTTGGCGATGGTGCCCGTGCCGGTATAGAGGTCGTAGAGCGTCTCGCCGCCCGTGAGCTCCGCGAAGTCGCGCGCCACCTTGTAGAGTTCGTAGGCCTGGGCCGAGTTGGTCTGATAGAACGACTTGGGTCCCACCTTGAACCGGAGGCCCTCCATCCGTTCGATGATGTGGTCCTTGCCCCGATAGCATACGGCCTCCAGGTCGCCCGTCGAGTCGTTCCACTTGGTGTTCACCACGTACATGAGCGACGTGATGGCGGGGAATGCGGCGGCCAGGTGGTCGAGCAGCGCCGCGATGCGCTCGCGGTCGTCGGCACCGAACACCACGATGACCATCACCTCGCCCGTCGAGGCGGTGCGCACGACCATGTTGCGCATGAAGCCCGTGTGCTCGCGGGCGTTGTGGAAGGTGTAGCCGTGCTCGATGCAGAATCGCTTCGCCTCCAGACGGATGGCGTTCGACGGTTCGGGCTGGAGCCAGCACCGGCGGATGTCGAGCACCTTGTCGAACATGCCCGGGATGTGGAATCCCGCGGCGGGCGCGGGCTCGATGGCCTCGCCGGCCTCCACCTCCTCGCGGGTCAGCCAGCGGCGGTCGGCGAAGGTGTATTCGAGTTTGTTGCGGTAGAACCGCGTCTCGGCCGACCCGAGGCAGGGGGCCACCTCGGGCAGCTCGATCTTGCCGATGCGGGTGAGCTGGTCGCGCACCTGGCCGGTCTTGAAGCGCAGCTGCTCGTCGTAGGGCAGGTTCTGCCACTTGCAGCCTCCGCAGACGCCGAAGTGCTCGCAGAAGGGTTCGGCGCGGTGCGGCGACCGCTTTACGTAGCGCACCACGGTGCCCTCCATGTAGCGGCGGCGCTTCACGCGGATCTGCACGTCCACCACGTCGCCCGGCACGGTCATCGGCACGAAGACCACCACCTCCTGCCAGCGGCCCATCGCCTTGCCTTCGGCGGCCAGCGAGGTTATCTCAAGACCCTCGATCAGAGGGTAGTTCGCTTTCTTTCTTGCCATAGATCTCTTCGATTGGGTTTGCAAAGATAGGAATAATCCGCGGATTTGCGGCGCCGGCCCGCTCCGCGGGCTCGGGCGCCCCGCAGCGGGAAGGGGACGCACGGCGGAGAGAGACGGCCCGAAGGGAGGCGCTGCGGGGAGCGTCGCACCCCGCACCGCGCACCTCCGTCCGGGCTGCGGCTATTCGCCGCGCTCCTCCGCGCGGCGCCGGCGCACCCGCTCGCGCAGTCCGCCCAGCCAGAAACCCGCGGCGAAGGGCAGTCCGAGCACCACGACCACGAGCAGCACGAGCCACCCCACGATCTTGCCCACGAGGGCCGGCAGGCCGTCGAGCGCCGCACGCACCGTGTCGCCGGCCGCGCGGTCCACGTCGCGCATCAGCTCGCCCCGCTCCGCCGAGACGTAGCGCTGCAACTCGTCGCGCTGGCGGTCGAGCTGCACGAAGGCGTGGTTCACGCTCGCATCCATCGCCTCGATGAGCTCACCGACCCGTTCGCCGAACGTTTCGGCCACGAACGTCGAGATTTCGGGTATGTGCTCCATCACGGCGGCCATGCGGCGGAAGTTGCGGTCGAGGCTGTCGATCTGGCGGAGGAGCTGCGAGCGCGTGCTGTCCTGCTCCATCCGCATTTCGAGGATGTCTTTCGACCACCCCACGCTCTCGGCCAGCTGACGCGAGCGGCCGTCCACCCGGTCGCCCAGGTCGGCGATCACCTCGGCGATCGACCCCGAGGCGAAGGTGTGGTCGGCGCCCCGCGATTCGAGGAAGGTGAGCCATGCGAGCGTCGTGTTGGGGGTCTCGGCCCCGTCACCCGTGATCGGATGGGCCGCGGCATACGCATCGACGAACTCCCGCATCAGGGCGTAGCGGTCGCGCGACAGCACGTCGCGGGCCAGCGCCCCCGCACGCTCCGACAGCGACCGCACCGTACGCCGCGCCTGGGGCGTCAGGTCCCCGAAGAGCAGCGAGTCGGGGGCCGCGGCGAAGGCCTCCTCCATGCGGCGGCAGAGGATCCACGTGTCGGCGAGCGCCACCTCGGGGATGGGCTGCATGGCCGCACCCACGGCGGCCGACGACACCTGCATCTTCCAGCGCACGGCCCCGATGCGGGTCCGCAAGTCGGGCGCGGCGTCGGCGATCGAGTCGGCCGTGCGGGCCACGGCGGCGGTAAGGTCGTGGTAGAATCCGCGCGTCATCACGCGCATGCGGACCTCGGCGCGGGGCAGGGGGTCGCCCTCCGACACCGAGACTTTCAGCAGGGAGCAGCCTCCCGAGAGCACCACGCAGCAGAGCAGCGCGAAGCGACAGAGAATCCCGGTTTTCATTCCGCAGCGTGTCGGTCGTCGTCGAGGGAAAGAATGCGGCTCCGGGGATCGAACGCCGGCAGCGGCGCGGGCTCGAAGTCGCTGTATCCCGCAGCCACCACGCACAGCACGCCGCACCCCTCGGGCAGCGGCAGCAGCGTACGCAGGTAGTCGAGGGCCTGCTCGCCTGCGGGTTCCTCGCGGCGGCGCGGACGTCCATCGACATGCACCCAGCAGCTGGCCAGCCCCGCATCGACGCACGCCAGCTGGAGAATCGTGGCGGCGATGGCGGCATTCTCGCGCCACACGTCGCATGCGGCCGGATCGCCCGCGACGACCACGGCCAGCGGGGCCTTGGCGAGGAATGCCGAGCCGTAGTCGCGCATTTGCGCCATGCGGTCGATGAGTGCGCGGTCCGTGACCGGCAGGAGGAGCGTGGAGCGCGTATTGCGGGCCGAGGGCGCCGTGAGGGCCGCCTCCAGCAGGCGGTCGATGAGTTCGCCGGGCACGGGGCGGTCGGTGAATTTGCGCACGCTGCGGCGCTTGCGGAGAATTTCCAGGAATTCCATGATCGTATCGTGTTTAACGTTCTGTCGGCTAATCTTAGGGCACCGCGCCGCGGCGCCGGAGCCTCGAAAAAAACCGGTACGCACCGCAGCACGCACCGGTCGGAATCGGCAAACCCTGTAAGCCGGGTTCTGTTCTCCGGACGAGCCGGAGCCTCTGTCATTTATCTACGACGACGGTCACCCGCCGCCTCCAGCAACCTACCCCCCGGCATCGGGCGAGCAACCCTTAATTGCCGGTATACACGGTCTTGCAACCCGCGGGACGTACGGCCGGACGACATCGCTGCCTCCGCGGTGGGCTCTTACCCCGCCTTTTCACCCTTACCCGGCGGAATGCATCCCGCCGGGCGGTCGTTCTCTGTTACGCTCCCATACCCTTACGGACATCAAGTCGTTAGCTTGCACGGTGCTCTGCGTTGCCCGGACTTTCCTCCCCCTGCCGAAGCAGGCGGCGACAGAGCGGACTTGCCGCGGCAAAGATAATAAAATTCCGCGAATCGCCGCCTCTCGCGCCGCCGTTTCCGCCTGCGGAGCCGCCGCGGCTCCGGAAAAAAGGCGTCCGCCGCCGCGGAAAACGGGGCGGCGGGGCGTTCCTGCCCGGCGCGGCGGGCATGCCGTCCGCCCAGTGGCTATCTGTATTGGTGGGAAATGAGGGTCATAAACTCTTCGCGCGTGCGCTGGCTCGTGAGGAACACCCCCGTGAAGGCCGAAGTGGTCGTCGCCGACTCCTGCTTCTCCACGCCGCGCATGCGCATGCACATGTGGCTGGCTTCGATCACCACCGCCACGCCCATGGGGTCGAGCGCCTCCTGAATGCAGTCGCGGATCTGCACCGTCAGCCGCTCCTGAACCTGGAGCCGCCGTGCGAAGCACTCCACGACACGGGCGATCTTCGAGAGTCCCGTGATGCGGCCGTTGGGGATGTAGGCCACGTGGGCCTTGCCGTAGAAGGGCAGCATGTGGTGCTCGCACAGCGAGTAGAGTTCGATGTCCTTCACGAGCACCATCTGTTTGTACTCCTCGCGGAACATCGCCGAGCGGATGATCTGCAACGGGTCCTCGGCATAGCCCTTCGTCAGGAAGAGCATCGCCTTGGCCACGCGCTCGGGCGTCTTGAGCAGGCCCTCGCGCTGCGGGTCCTCGCCCAGCAGTCCGAGGATCGCGGCGTAGTGTTCGCGGAGCTTGCCGATCGTCTCGGGATCGCAGATCTCCTCTTTGCGGTAAAGTTCGTCCATAGCGGGGCAAATGTACGCTATTTTGTCAGCTTGTGCAAATAATCCGCCAGCCGCCGCACGGCGCGCCCGCGGTGCGACAGGGCGTTCTTCTCCTCGGCGTTCATGCGGGCGAAGCTGCGGTCCGAACCGTCGGGCACGAAGAGGGGGTCGTAGCCGAAGCCCTCCGTTCCCGACTCATGTTCGGCGATCCGGCCCTCGACGATCCCCTCGAAGAAGTGCTCCTCGCCGCCGAGGATCAGGCAGATCACCGTGCGGAACCGCGCCCGGCGGTTCGCCGCGCCCTCAAGGTTGCGCAGCAGCAGGCGGTTGTTGGCCGCGAAGTCGTGGCCGTCGGTGGCGTAGCGGGCCGAGTGCACGCCGGGCGCGCCGCCCAGCGCCTCGACTTCGAGTCCGGTGTCGTCGGCGAAGCAGTCGCAGCCCGTGCGTTCGTAGAGGTAGCGCGCCTTCTGGGCCGCATTGCCTTCGAGCGTGGGCTGCGTCTCGGGCACCTCCTCCGTCACGCCGCAGTCGCGGGGCGTGACCAGCGTGAAGTCTTCGCCCAGCACGGCCCGCACCTCGGCGAGCTTGTGGGCGTTGTTGGTGGCGAAAAGTATCTTCATGATCGGATGGCTTCCATTCGTTCGAGTTTGTAGTCGAGGGCGATCTTGTCGATGACGGTCTTGACCAGCAGGTCCATCTCCGAGCCCTCGGAGTAGTCGGCGGGGCAGACGTGGTTCACGCGGTTGTCGCGGATGAGCTGCGCCATGTCGCGGCGCGCCCCCTTCTGGTCGGGGTTGTAGACCGCGATGGAGTGGCCGCCCGAGCTCTTCACGAGGCGCATGCAGGGGATGTCGGTGGTGCCGTCGCCCACGTAGATCATGCGCCGGAACGGCACGGGCCGCTCCTCCTCGGGCACGTAGCGGTTCACCTCCTTGCTGTCCGACACCGACTCCACGCCCTTGTTGATCTTGAATATGAACTGCGTCTTGTTGGTGTAATTGACCGCCACGGCGGGCCAGTAGGCGATGCCGTCCACGTCGTAGAGGAACGAGCAGGCGTAGATCTTGCGGAACTCGCCGGCGATCTCGGTGCCCTCGATGATCTCCTTCAGCCCCGACGAGTTGATGTAGTGCACGATGTGCATGCCGCGGCGGGCGCCGTAGTCGTTGATGCGCGCGAACCACTCGCGCACGCCCCGGTAGAGCGCGACGCGCCGGCCCGACTCGCGGAAGGCTTCGCGGCGCAGCGACAGCCCCTTCGAACGGGCCGCCTGGATCATGCGGGCCATGTAGGTCAGCACCATGTCGGCATCCTGCTCCTCGGCCAGCGCGTTGGCCTCGGACCAGAACTCCCTGTTGCTCTTCCCGACGGCGGGAATGAAGTCGTACTCCTGCATGTTGCCGGGAGCCAGCGTGCCGTCGAAATCGTAGATCAGTGCGACGGTCGGTTTCGGTTCGTTCATGGAATTCGTCTGTTCGTTTCGTCATGCTCCGGGCCCCGGCCGCCACCGCCGCAGCGGGGCGCGGACGCTTTCCGGAAATTCAAAGTTAGGAAGAAATTATGTAAAAACCGCCGTGCGGCGCGAAATAAAGCGTCCGCCGCCGAAAGATTTTTCCGCGCCGTGCGTGCGATTCGCCATTTGTTTCGTACCTTTGCGTGCGACCCCAAGCAAGATTCTCGCATATGCAACACCTGGAAACGCTACTGGCGCACTACGGCTGGGAGGGTACGACGCTCGTCGCCCTGCTCCTGGCGATGTGGTTCGTGCAGCTCCGCTACTACCTCTTCGTCTACGGTCCCGTGGCCTCCTACCGCAACAACCGCCGGCCCACGGTGCGCGAGGCGGAGCCCCCGGTGTCGGTCGTGGTGCCGATGTTCTCGGAGGACTACGCCTTCGTCGAGGAGCGGCTGCCGCTGATCCTGGCCCAGGAGTACCGCGACTTCGAGGTGGTGCTGGTCTACGTGGGCTCCGACGGCGACTTCTACGAAGACCTCCAGCGGCTCCGCCACACCTTCCCGCAGATCGCCGTGACGAAGATCCATCTCGACCCCCGCTTCCCCATATCGCGCAAGATGGCGCTCAATGTCGGCATCAAGTCGGCCCGCAACGAGCACCTCGTGTTCTCGTCCACCGACGCCGTGCCCCGGACCGACCGCTGGCTGTCGCTCATGGCCGGCGGATTCCGCAAGGGCGACATCGTGCTCGGATACTGCGGCATCGAACCCGGAAAGGGGGTCTGGAACCGCTTGGCGCGCACGTGGCGCATGATGCACTCGGCCGACTGGCTCGCCGCGGCCGTACGCTGCCGCCCCTACCGCGGCACGCTGCACAACCTCGGCATCACCAAGGCCCTCTACTTCGGGGCCAACGGCTTCAGCCACCTCAACATGAACATCGGCGAAGACGACCTGTTCATGCAGCGGATCATGACCGCGGAGAACGTCAGCATCGTGCTCTCGCCCCGCGCCTCGCTGCGCGAACGGCCCTGGGGCGGTTTCCGCTGGTGGTTCGGCACGGAACGCTACTACGGTTCGGCCATACCGTTCTATCCCTCGCGCGTGCGCAGCTACCTGCGGTGGGAGCCCCTTTCGCGGACGATCTTCCTCGCCGCGGCGTGCTGCGCCCTGGCCGTGCTGCCGCCCGAGCTGAAAATCGCCGCAGGTGTGCTCGTCGCCGCGCGCTACGCGGCCGTGCTCGTCGCGGTGCGGCGCCTCGCGCGGCGCCTGGGCGAACAACGCCTGCTGGCCGCATACTTCCTCTACGACCTGCTGAGCCCCGTGCTGCAACTGCTCGTCTCGGCGGCGCTCCTGCGCAAAGACGCCCGCGTATGGAGGTAGACGACTACATCGTCGCCGACGACCGGCGCCTGGCCGCACTCGCGCTCGCGGGCGACGACACGGCTTTCACTTACCTGTTCAACCGCTACCGCGACGCCATACGGCGGCTCTTCGCGCAGCGGCTCGGGGGTACGACCGACGCCGACGACCTGTTGCAGGAGACCTTCATCAAGGTCTACATCAACCTCGGACGCTACAACCCCGACTACACTTTCGGGCAGTGGGTCTACACCATCGCCCGCAACACGTTCGTGGATTTCCGGCGCCGCCGCCAGGAGGACCTGCCC
>VSOO01000020.1:0-4080 GCA_009774895.1 Alistipes sp.
GCGTCGGGGTCCGTGCCCGAGAAGGAGCCGTGGAATCCGAAGTGGTGCCACACGCCGTCGGTGCGGTGCAGTTCGCCGTGCGCCGCGGGGCGCTCCGCGGCGTAGTCCTCCAGTGCGTCGGCGATGGATGCCGGGTTGAACAGAATGCCCGTGGGGTGGGCCGTGCAGCGGAACCGGAGCCGGCACAGCCGCGAGGCGGTCTCGCTCGCGAAGCACGACCCGAGGGCGAGGATGCGGTTCGCGTAGCCGATGCGCTCCTCGGGCGCGAAGGGGCGGACGGCGATTTCGGTGCGGAATTTCATGGCGTAAAGATAGGGCCGAATCGCCGGAAACGGAAATTTCGGCACGGGATTTCGGCGTCGGACGGATTATTCCGTACCTTTGGCTTCGCCGCAGCTGCTTGCACCTCGGCAAAAACGCAAATAAATTCGTACCTTTGCCCTGCGTGGCGGACGCAGCCTGTATTGGGCAGGATGCCTGCGCGGGGCGGTCGCGGCCGCGGCCGTTCCGGCGAAAGGGGCTGCGCGCTGCCGCCCGGGCCTTCGGAGGCGTCGGCGGTCGTGCGCCGCAGAGAGTGATGAATGAATAAAAGGAACAGCGATATGATGAACGGAATCGGAAAAGCTGCCGCCGCATGGTGCTGCGCGGCGGTGTGGTTGGTTGCGGGCTGCTCGGAAGAGGGCGCCACGGCGGACGGCCCCGGCGAGCCCGTGGCGGAGGAGTTCCGCGCGGTGCTCCCCGAGGCGGAGGAGTCCGGCGAGGCCCTCGTGTGGGAGCCGGGCGACACCCTGGGTTTCTGGCGCGACCAGTACAATGTCAATCTGCCCTTCGCTGTTACGGAGGATGCGATCGACGACGGGGGGCGCAGGGGGCTTTTCTACGGCACGCTCTACGGCGCCATGTCCGAGGGGGGCTCCGCCTGGGTCTATTACCCCTACGACGCCGGGGCCGCGATGACCGCACAGTCCGTCGTCACGGAGTTCCCGGGCGTGCAGCGCTGCGAGCCGGGCAGGCGGCCCCTCGTGCCGCTTGCGGGCCGCTATGCCGGCGACCCTGTGTGGATGGAGTTCGTCATGCGGCCCCTGTGCGCGGTCGTCGAGGCCGAGGTGTCGCTCGCTGCGGAGACGGAGACGCCCGTGCGCCTGCAAAGCATCGTCTTCCACGGCAATAACGGCGAACGGGTGTCGGGGGCGATGACCGTATCGTTTGCGGACGAGGTGCCCGCCGTGTCGTTCGCGTCGGACGGGGGCCGCACACTGACGCTCGACTGCGGTGCGGGCGCGGTGCTTGCGCGCGAGCCGCAGCGTTTCCGCATCGTGGTGCCTGCGGGCCGCTACGAGCAGGGCTACACGCTCGATTTCCGCACCGACCGTGCGGAGTGCGGGTCCGTGGCGGTGGTCGTCGGCGACGGCGAGACGGTGCTCGAAGCGGGTGCGACCTACGCTGTGGAGGCGTCGCTCGAAACGTTCCGATACAGCATGCCCGACGCGGCGTTCCGCAACTGGCTCGTGGAGTTGGGCTACGTGACCGTCACGGATGACCGGGCGGGTACGGTGGAGGTGACCGAAGCCGGCCGCGCCGTGCGCGCGCTCGACTGCCGCAGCCGGAAATTCACGTCGCTCGACGGCATCGAATGCTTCGCGGCGCTCGAAGAGCTGGACTGCTCCTACAACCGCCTCGTGCGCCTCGATGCGGGCCGCAACCGGGCCCTCGCGACGCTCCGCTGCCGTGCCAACGGTCTTGTGCGTCTCGACGTGGCGGGATGCGCCGAACTGGAGACGCTCGACTGCAACGGCAACGCGCTGGAGTCGCTCGACGTGACGGGCAATGCGCGCCTCGCGACGCTCTACTGCAACGGCAACCGGCTGACGGAACTCGATGTCGCGCGCAACGACGCGCTCGAAACGCTCTATTGCTATGCGAACCGCCTCGTGTCGCTCGACGCCTCGCACATGGCCTCCCCCGGGAGCTACCTGCTCTACTGCGGCCAGCAGCAGGAGGACGGCACCCTGGAGCTCGTGTTGCGCGGCGACCAGCGCGCACGCTGGGAGGAGGCGCTGTCCGGTGCGCCGGCCAACGCGCGGGTCGCGGTGCCCTGAGCCGGACCGGGCCGTCCGCGTCCCGGCCGAACGGGCTCGGAGCCGCCCGCGGGGCGTGCGGAACGGCGCGGATGAAATACACACAACTGCTACCGAACGAAATCATGTTGCTGAAAGCCAACTGCAAAATCAATATCGGTCTCGACGTGCTGCGGCGTCGGACAGACGGTTACCACGACCTCGATACGGTGATGGTGCCCGTCGCGGACCTCTACGATGAGGTGGAGGTCGTGCGCGCCCCCGAGGATCGTTTCCGCGCACTGGGGCTGCGGATCGACTGTGCGGACGGAGACAACCTCTGCATGAAGGCCGTGCGCCTCATGCGGGAGCGCTACGCCGCGGGACCCGTGGCCGTCACGCTCCGCAAGCGCGTGCCGTTCGGCGCCGGGCTGGGCGGCGGATCGTCCGACGCCACGGCCGTGGTGCTGGCCATGAACGAACTGTTCGGTCTGGGGCTCCCCGAGCCGGAACTGGTGGCGTGCGCCGCCGCGCTGGGGAGCGACACGGCGTTTTTCGTGCGCAATAGCCCGCAGCGATGCACGGGCCGCGGCGAACGGATGGAGCCTTTCCCCCTCGACCTGGCGGGGCGCACGCTCGTGCTGGCGAAACCCGCCGCGTGCGTCTCCACGCGCGAGGCCTATGCCGGGGTGTGCCCTGCGGTGCCCGCCGTGCCGCTCGGCGATCGGCTGCTGCGTCCGCTCGACACGTGGCAGGCGGAGGTGAAGAACGATTTCGAACCTTCGGTGTTCGCCGTGCATCCCGTCGTCCGCACCGTGAAGGAGCGCCTCCTCGAAGCCGGCGCCCGCTTCGCGTCGATGTCGGGCAGCGGCTCGGCCGTCTACGGCATCTTCGATGCGGCGCCCGATCCCGCTTCGCTGCGCATGCCCAGGGGCACGGAACTCTTTCTGTCGGCCTTGTAGCCCGTGGGCGGGGCTTCGGCCCCGGCGGATGCGCCGGGGCGGTTCCGGCCCGCCGCTGCGGGGAGCTTTCAGGTGCTTGCTTTCGATTTCCTGGGGGGCGGCTGGCGCTGTCCATGCGCTCTCCGGCCCGCCGCTGCGGGGAGCTTTCAGGTGCGCGCTTTCGATTTCCGGAGGGCTGGCACTGTCCATGCGCTTTTCGGCCCTCTTTGCCTCGGCGCGGAGTTTGGGCTGCGAATGTGCGCTTTGCGATGTCTTGAGGGCGGCCGCCGGCCCGCCGTGCCCCGGATATGCGGTCTCTGTCCTCTTCCCGTCCTGCCGGTACGGGGCGGATTTCGGATGCGGGGCTTCCAATGTCCGAGGGCGGTCACCCTGCCATAGATATACGGTCTCTGTCCCGCTCCGCCGCCGGACCCCGGCCGGCCCGGTCCCGTGCTTTCTGCGGTCGCTTTCCGAATGTCAAACCGCCCCGACACACAAAGTGCGTCGGGGCGGTGGGGTACTGCCTCCGTCGGCGGGGCAGGCCGCGGGCCGAAGCCCCCGGCCGTGCGGTCGGTGCCTCGGGATTATTTCGTCGTCTTGCGGGCCTCCTCCCAGGCTGCGAGCGGCATCTTGGCGATGCGCGCCACGTGGCGGTCGCCCTCGAACGGCGTGGCGATGAACTCGTCGAGGAACTCCAGGGCCTGGTCGTTGGTGATGAAGCGTGCGGGCAGCACGAGCACGTTGGCGTCGTTGTGCTGACGGATCAGGTGGGCGATCTCCTTGTCCCACACCAGTCCGGCGCGGATGCCCTGGTGCTTGTTGAGGGTCATGGCCATGCCCTCGCCCGAGCCGCAGAGGCCGATGCCGAAGGCCAGCTCGCCCGACTCCACGGCCTCGGCCAGCGGGTGTGCGAAGTCCGCATAGTCGGCCCGCTCCTCGGAGTAGGTGCCGAAGTCGTGCACGTCGTAGCCGCGGGCGCCGAGGCAGCCCACCAGGAACTCTTTCATTTCGTAGCCCGCGGGGTCGCAGGCGATGCCGATTTTTTTCTCCATGATCGTATCTGATATCGTTCGTTTCAATCG
>VSOO01000020.1:4090-10253 GCA_009774895.1 Alistipes sp.
ATCTCGACCAGCGGCGTCACATAGTCGCGGCCCGCGGCCGTTCCGGCGGCTTTGCCGGACGGCCTTCCGTCCGGGATTGCCGGTGCCGTGGGGTCGCCGCATGCCGGGACGAGGGAACTGCCCTTGCCTCCGGCCCGGCGTTCCGCAGCGTTTCGGACCGCCGGATCCGGAACTTCCGGCCGCTCAAAATTACAAAAAAAAGCGCGGACCGTTGCCGGTTTGTGCGGATTTTGTTATCATTGGGGCGTGAAAATTCTGGGAATCATGGCGGGCAGCCTCTCGTTGGCGCTGGGTGTGGCGGGCATTTTCGTTCCGCTGCTGCCCACGACGCCTTTTCTGCTGCTCTCCGCGGCGCTCTACATGCGCTCCTCGCCCCGGCTCTACGACTGGCTGCTGCGCCAGCCGTGCCTGGGGGCCTACATCCGCGACTTCAGGGAAAACCGTGCCATTCCGCTGCGGGCGAAAGTCGTCTCCGTGGTGCTGGTCTGGCTGTCGATCGGCTACTGCATCCTGCGGGTCGTGGATGCGTGGCGGTGGGCGCAGGTCGCCCTCTTTCTGCTCGCCGCAGCCATCACGTGGCATATCCTCTCGTTCGCGACCCGGCGCAGCGGGTAGCCGTCGCCCCCGTGCGGCCGGCGCATGCCGCGGCCGGTCGGAAAAAATGCCCCCGGAGCATCGCTCCGGGGGCATCGGTCCGTGCGGCGGTCGGTACGACCTATCCGAAGTAGTGCTCCGTGACGCTGAGCAGGAAGCCCAGCAGCACGGCGTTGAGCAGCACGAGGGGCGTCGCGCGACGCTCCTTGCCCACGAAGTTGAGCACCACGGGCAGCGCCATCATCAGCGTCACGGCCATGCCGTCGGCCCACCACGGCAGGTAGGGCAGGTTGCTGTGGAAGATCAGCACGCCGGCGAAGAGGTAGGTGCAGAACGCCGAGAGGCACGAGCGGAATGCGATCCGCTGCGCGATCATCGGGATCACGTCGAGCGCTCCGGCCACGGCTCCGGCCACGACCGAAAGGGTGAAGTGGTCGAGTGTCATTTCGCGGCGCGTTTGCGGTCCACCTCGTGCAGCAGGATCTTGCGCAGGCGCATCGAGTGGGGCGTGACCTCCACGTATTCGTCCTCCTTGATGTATTCGAGCGCCTCTTCGAGCGTGAAGATGCGGGGCGGCACGATCACGGCCTTGTCGTCCGAGCCGGAGGCGCGCATGTTGGTGAGCTGCTTGGCCTTCGTCACGTTCACGGTGATGTCGTTCGAACGGGTGTGCTCGCCGATGACCTCGCCCTCGTACACCTGGTCCATGGGTGCGATGAAGAAGCGGCCGCGGTCCTGGAGCTTGTCGATCGAGTAGGCGTAGGCCGTGCCCGTCTCGCCCGAGATGATCGAGCCGTTGATGCGCATCTCGATGTCGCCGACCCACGGTTCGAAGCCCTTCAGGCGGTGCGTCATGATCGCCTCGCCCGCCGTTGCGGTGAGCATGTTCGAGCGCAGGCCGATGATGCCGCGCGAGGGGATGTCGAATTCGAGGCGCGTGCGGTCGCCGCTCGACGTCATGTTGGTGAGCGTGCCCTTGCGTTTGGTGGCCAGCTCGATCACCGTGCCCGAGCACTCCTCGGGGCAGTCCACGGTCATCTCCTCGATCGGCTCGCAGCGGCGGCCGTCGATCTCCTTGACGATTACGCGGGGCTGTCCCACCTGCAACTCATAGCCCTCGCGGCGCATGGTCTCGATCAGCACCGAGAGGTGCAGCACGCCGCGGCCGAAGACGTTGAAGCTGTCGGCCGAGGGTCCCGGCTCGACGCGCAGCGCCAGGTTCTTCTCCAGCTCGCGGTCCAGACGCTCGCGGATGTGGCGCGAGGTGACGTACTTGCCGTCCTTGCCGAAGAAAGGCGAGTTGTTGATCGTGAAGAGCATCGACATGGTGGGCTCGTCGATGGCGATGGGCGGCAGCGGTTCGGGGTTCTCGAAGTCGCAGATCGTGTCGCCGATCTCGAAGCCGTCGATGCCCGTGACGGCGCAGATCTCGCCGCACGACACCTCGTCCACCTTTTTCTTGCCCAGTCCCTCGAAGATCATCAGCTCCTTGATGCGCGTCTTCTGGAGCGTCACGCCGTCGCGCTTGGCCAGGGTGACGTTCTGCCCGGCGCGGAGCGTGCCGCGCGTGAGCTTGCCCACGGCGATGCGGCCCGTGTAGGCGGAGTATTCGAGCGACGTGACCAGCAGCTGGGGCGTGCCCTCGGCCACGGCCGGCTCGGGGATCTCGTCGATGATGGCGTCGAGCAGCGGCACGATGGAGTCGGTGGGTTCGTTCCACCGGTGCGACATCCAGCCCTGCTTGGCCGAGCCGTAGATGGTCTTGTAGTCGAGCTGCTCCTCGGTGGCGTCGAGCGAGAACATCAGGTCGAACACCTGCTCGTTCACCACCTCGGGGCGGCAGTTGGGCTTGTCCACCTTATTGACCACGACGATGGGTTTCTTGCCCAGTGCCAGGGCCTTCTGCAACACGAAGCGTGTCTGGGGCATGGTACCCTCGAAAGCGTCCACGAGCAGCAGCACGCCGTCGCACATGTTGAGCACGCGCTCGACCTCGCCGCCGAAGTCGGCGTGGCCCGGGGTGTCGATGATGTTGATCTTGTAGTCCTTATAGATTACCGATACGTTTTTCGAGAGAATCGTGATGCCGCGTTCGCGTTCCAGGTCGTTGTTGTCGAGGATCAGTTCGCCGGTGTTCTGCCGGGCATTGTCGCGCAGGATGTGGCCTGCGAGGATCAGCTTGTCCACGAGCGTGGTTTTGCCGTGGTCCACGTGGGCGATGATGGCGATGTTGCGGAGTTTTTGCATGTAAGGAAAATTTATGGCGCAAAGATAACGAATAATCGGCAGAATTGTGCTATTTTTGTCTTTCGCCGATGCGAATTGCCGCATCCTTTCTCTTTTCATGGAACACTTCGAACATCCCTGCGGCCGCAGCCGGATCCTTGTCGGTCCGGCCGCCGGCGCCCTGGCCCGCGTGCTGCCCGCGGAGTGCCGCACGGTCGTCGTGACCGACGCCGGCGTCGTGCGGGCCCATCCCGAACTGACCGCGCCCTACGCCACGATCCTCGTCGGCAGGGGCGAGCGGTGCAAGACCTTCGCCGCCGTCGAGCGGGTCTGCCGCGAACTGCTCGCGGCGGACGCCGACCGCGCGACCTTCGTGCTGGGGGTCGGCGGCGGCATCGTCACCGACATCGCGGGCTTCGCCGCCTCGGTCTACATGCGCGGCGTGCGCTTCGGCTTCGTGTCCACGACGCTGCTGGGTCAGGTCGATGCCGCCGTGGGGGGCAAGAACGGCGTGAACGTGGACGGATACAAGAACATCATGGGCCTCTTCCGCCAGCCGGAGTTCGTCGTGTGCGACCCGACCCTGACGGGGACGCTGCCCGACCGCGAGTTCCGGGCCGGACTGGCCGAGGCGCTCAAGGCGGGCATCGTGGGCGATGCGGCGCTCTTCGCGCGGATCGAACGGGCCTCCTACGGGGCGCTGCGCGGCGACGCGGAGCTGCTCGCCCGCGTGGTGGAGGGCGCCGTGGGGGTGAAGTGCTCCATCGTGGCCGCCGACGAGTGCGAGGCGGGCGTGCGGCGCAAGCTCAACCTGGGGCACACGCTGGCGCACGCCATCGAGAAGTGCTCCGACCGCATGAACCACGGCGAGGCCGTGGCCGTGGGCCTCGCGCTCGTCGCCCGGGCTTCGGTGCGCCTGGGGCTGCTGTGCGAGGCGGAGTGCCGGCGCATCGAGCGGGTGCTGCGCGGCCTGGGTTTCGAACTCGACCCGCCCGTGCCGGTGGAGCGCCTGTTGCGCGAGGTCGTGCACGACAAGAAACGGGAGGGCGGCGTGCTGCATGCCGTGCTGCCCGAAGCCGTCGGCTCGTGCACGGTGCGCCCCATGTCCGTGGCGGAGTTCGCCGCACTTTTCGCATAGGGGCCGGACGCCTTTGTGTGCGGCGGCGTGCGGCAGTGGGGCGCAGGCGTGCGCTTCGGGTGCGGTTCTGCCGTCCGCGGCGACCGTCGCGGCTGCCTGCCTCCGTTGTCGCGCCCGGACACAGCCTGTCGGACGAATCCCCCGGCGACCATGCGGGTCGCCGGGGGATTCGTCTTGCGGAGCGGGGGCGTCGTCACCTGCGCACGATGCCGCGGAGCAGGGCCCGGCCGCCGAAGACCTGGAGCAGCATGCCCGGGATGCCGAGGCGGAAGTCCTGCGCGGCGGCGTGCAGCGAGCCGGTGAGGGCCCATTCGCCGAGCGTGCCGAGCACCTGGTATGTGAGCACGACGCCCGCCAGCACCGGGAGCGACACGCGGCCGAAGCGCCGTGCGGCGTATCCCGCCGCGAAGGCCAGCAGCAGCGACTTGACCAGAATGGCCGGGAGTGCGGCTGCGGTCGGCATGCCGAAGATCGCGGCGTTGAGCAGCGGCGAGCACAGGGCCGTCAGCAGGCCCGTGCGCCAGCCGAAAGCATAGGCCCCGACGAGCGTGAAGAGGTAGATCGGGAGCCATACGGGGCCGCCCAGGTGCACCGTGTGGCAGAGTTGCGGCAGGGCGATGTTGCCCAGCGTGAAGAGCGCTGCGGCGAGGTAGGTCCGGGCTTCGTCGTAACGGAGCGTGCGGAGGGCGGTGGTTG
This sequence comes from Alistipes sp., assembly GCA_009774895.1. Lineage (GTDB taxonomy): Bacteria > Bacteroidota > Bacteroidia > Bacteroidales > Rikenellaceae > Alistipes. The sequence goes on from VSOO01000020.1 coordinate 8,745, forward strand.
CGGTTTTCATGGTTTTTCGGTTTTTTCAGTCGAGTTCGATCAGTTCGTAATTTTGGGTGCCGAGTCCGAGGGTTTCGGCGTAATCCAGCGTGTGCATGCCGTGGCGCGAGTCGATGCGTTCGATCAGGTGGACCTTGCCCGGGTCGTCCGACGTGCGCACCAGGTCGGTGCATGCCCGGTCGAGGGCCACGGGGTCGAGCGATGCGAGGATGCCGATGTCGCCCATGCGGGGCGCCTCGGGCGCGGCCACGCAGTCGCAGTCCACCGAGAGGTTGTTCGCCACGCTGATGTAGAGGATGCGGTCGCCGCAGTGGTCGGCCACGGCCTTGGCCGCTTCGGCCATCGACTCCAGGAAGTCGTCCTGCGGGGGCAGGTTCCTCCACGGATTCTGCGTGGTCTTGCCCGCGGTGTGGATCCACGCCTTGCCGTCGGCCGAGGCGATGCCGATCGACATGTTCTTGACGGCGCCGCCGAAGCCGCCCATCGTGTGCCCCTTGAAGTGGGAGAGGATGACCGTGAAGTCGTAGTCGAGGTAGTGCGAACCCACGTAGTCCTCCGCGAGGTGGCGTCCGCTGCGCACGGGCAGGGCTGTCTGCCCGTCGGCATCCATGATGTCCACCGGGGCGATGGCCGCGAAACCGTGGTCGGCGGCCGCCTTCAGATGGTCCTCGGTGCGTGCGCGTCCGCCTCCGTAGGCCGTGTTGCACTCCACGATGGTGCCTCCGACGTGCTGCACGAGGTCGCGGATGAGCTCCGGTTGCAGGTAGTGGTGACCGCCCGGCTCGCCGGTCGAGAGCTTCACGGCTACCTTGCCCCGGGCCGGTCGTCCGAGCGCTTCGCAGATCTTCACGAGGTTCGCGGGCGCGATCTCGCGGTACAGGTACACTTTTGCGGGTTGCGGCTCCCGGGGGCCGGGACCTCCCGCGTCCGCTGCCGGCGGGATGTCGCCGGGCAGCGGCTGGCCGATGTCGTTTTTCATGATTCGATAGGGTTTGGGTCGTTTGTGTTTTTTACATATGCAGGTTCAGGCCGGCCATGACCGTAGCGCGGGGCATGGGGAATCCGGCGTTTATCTCGTAGCGCTGCGCCAGCAGGTTCTCGCCCCGCACCCAGAGCGACACGACGCGCGAGGCGCGGAACGTGCAGCGCAGGTTCCACAGCACGAACTCCTCCTCGCTGTCGGAGCCCGAGCCCGCGGCCGCGAGCGCCGTGCGGAGGCCCGCGACATACTGCACGCCCGTGGAGACGTTCCAGCGCCGCCGCACGAACTGTGCGCCGGCGTAGAGCTTGTGTTCGGGCGCCACCAGCACGGGGTACTTCATGTGCAGGTAGCTGTAATTGGCGTCCAGACGCCACGAGGCGTCGCACTGCCAGCCGATCTGGCCCTCGACGCCCGCATTCCGGATGCGGCCCGAGTTGATGTTCGCGGGGCGTCCGTCCACCGGCACGCGCAGGATGAGGTTCTCGCCGTCGATGAAGAAGATATTCACCCCGTAGTCGAGGCCCGGG
>VSOO01000020.1:10263-13559 GCA_009774895.1 Alistipes sp.
GGGTAGCCGAACCCCTTGGCCGCCGCGGCTTTCAGCTCCACGGCGCGGGGCAGATGGGCCGAGAGCCCCGCCTGGGGCACCCACTCCGTGCCCACGTGGGAGTGGCGGTCGGCGCGCAGGCCGGCGTCGAACGTCAGCCACGGGGCGAGCTGCTGGCGGAAATCGACGTAGGCCGCCGTCTCGTACAGCGTCTTGTCGGCCAGCTCGTCGCGCTCGCCCTTGCGTTCGCCCGCGATGTAGCGGTTCCACGCCTCGCCGCCGAAGCGGAAGAGGTCGATGCCCGCCGTGAGACGGTTGCCGCGGAAGAGCTGCACGCTCTGGTATGCCGAGATGCCCGCCATGCGGTCGCGCGAGCCGAAGCGGTAGTCGAGGGGCGCTTCGTCGGCGGCATGTCCGTCGTCGATGCGGTGGCGGCCCCAGTTGCAGAAGAGGCTCACCGCACCCGAGGTCTTCTCGTAGCGGTTCTCCACGGCCACCGAGGCCGTGCCGCGCGTGATGCGCTGGTCGTTGTCGAAGATCGGCGCGGTCACCGGTCCGGGATTCGAGGCGTTGAAATGCGTGATGTTGGCGTCGGCCGTGGCGCTCCACGCATCGGCGATGCGGTAGCCCAGGCGGAGGTAGCCGCCGTATTGCTCGAATCCCATGCGTGCGCGGTGTCCGTCGGTGCGGGCGTAGGAGGTGCCTGCGGCGCTGGTGAAGCGTCCCGCCCGCACGCGGTTCGAGACCTCGGCCTGCAACGTGTTCCACGAGCCGTAGCCCAGGTCGGCGTCGGTGTGCACGCCGTCGCGCTCCGCACGGCGGGTGACGATGTTGATTACGCCGCCCATGGCGTTCGAGCCGTAGAGCACCGAGGCGGGGCCGCGCACCACCTCCACGCGCTCGGCCAGCATCGACTGGCAGGCGTCGGCGATCGGATGCCCCATGAGGCCCATGTACTGGGGATGTCCGTCGATGAGCACGAGCATCGCCGTGGTCGGCGTTCCGGCCTGTGCGGGGCCGCCGATGCCGCGCAGCGACATCTGTCCCGCCGCGCCGCCCGAGACGCCGTAGCCCAGCACGCCTCGGCCCGTGGTGAAGAGCCCCGGCACCTGTTCGGTCAGCAGGGGCAGCAGCGAGGCGCCCCCGTCGTGTTCGATCCGCTCGCGGCCCACGACCGCCACGGTCATCGGCAGGTGGCGTACGTCGGTGGCGGTGCGCACGCCCGTGACGACCACTTCGCCGATGGGGCGGGTTTCGGTTTCGGGTTCCGTGTGCGGGGGAGTCTGTGCGTGCGCCGCGGCCAGCGCGGCGCCGGAGGCGGCGAGGAGGAGGAGGGCGCGTTTCATCGGTCGGACGTCTGATTCATGAATTCTTCGATCTGCGCGTAGCACTCCTCGGGCGTGCGCAGGTCGTGGCAGCGGGTTTCGAGCGGACACCAGCCCGTCTTCGTGCGGTTGATGATGTGGGGCACTTCGAGCGTGCAGCTCACGCGCACGCGGTGGCGGCGCAAAAGCTCGACGGCCGGACGGCTCGCCACGTCGGCGAAGACCTCGCGCACGCCGCCGAGGATCATCAGCGCCGCGGCCGCCTTGCCCACCACCTTGTCGGCGACGAAGGCGCCGTCGAGGAAGCGCCGGTCGTCGCGCAGCAGACGGTAGAGGTCCTTTACGCCCCGCCCGCGGAAGACGCGGATTTCGTCTCCGTTGCGTATGACGCACGAGTACTTGTGCGTGAAGAGGCTTTCGATCAGCGCTTCCCGTTCCTTCGGGGTCAGCGTCGCGGTGTTTCGTGTCATGTTCGTATCGTTCGTTTTACACAGTCGTCTTCCGGCGTGCATCCGGCGCGGTCCGCACTTCGCCCGGCATTCGGACGGCTCGCCTCGTGCCGGCGTTTTCCCGCTCCGGGGCGCCCCGCCGGGTCACATTCCGAAACGTCGTGCCGCGGCGCGCATCGACTCCACGATCTCCACGCCGAAGGGGCAGCGGCTCTCGCAGAGGCGGCACTCCACGCAGTCGGAGGCGTGGCGGCTCAGGAGCCTGTAGTGTTCGCGCACCGTTTCGGGCACTTCGCCCTGTGCGACGGTCAGGTTGTGGAGCTTGTTCACCGCGGCGATGTCGATGCCCGCCGTGCAGGGGGCGCAGTGGCCGCAGTACATGCAGTGTCCCTGCCACGAGAAGCGGTCGAGTCCGGCCAGCACCTCGGCGTAGTTGCGCTCGGCGGGCGCGGCGTCGCACCAGGCCAGTGCCGCATCGAGCTCGTCGCGGCTGCGGCAGCCCGCCATCACGGCGGCCACTCCGGGGCGTGCGAGCGCATAGTCGATGCACTGCACGGGCGTCAGCGCCCGCCCGAAGGGCGAGAGGTCGTCGCGCAGCAGGTCTCCGCCGCCGTAGACCTTCATCACGTCGATGCCCGTGCCCGTGCGCGCGCACAGCTCGTAGAGCCGTTCGCGGTCGGGGTCGATGTTGTGCAGGGGGCGGGCATAGCTCGTTTCGGCCCAGAGGGCATCGACCTCCTCGCCGGCGGGTTGCAGGTCGTAACAGGGGTTGATCGAGAACATCAGCACCTCCACTTCGCCCGTCTCGACGGCCATGCGGGCCACGCGGGGGTTGTGGCTGCTCATGCCGATGGCGCGTATGCGGCCCTCGCTGCGGAGCCGCCGCGCGATGCGGAGCAAGGGGCCTTCGAACACGCGCCGGAAGTCCTCCTCGGCATCGACGTAGTGGATCATGCCGACGTCGAGGTAGTCGGTCCGGAGCTGTTCCAGCTGCCGGAGAAACGACGCTTCGGTCTTCTCCGGGTCGCGCGTGCGCAGGTACTGGTCGTTTTCCCATGTGGTGCAGAGATGTCCCTGGATGATGAAGTCGTGTCGCCGCCCTGCAAGAGCCATGCCGATGCGGCTCCTCAGCTCGGGATTGGGCGAGTAGATGTCCATGAAGTTCACGCCCCGGTCGATGGCGTAGTCCAGGTCGGACTTCAGCTCGCCGGCGCTTTTCTGCACGAAGCCCTCGCAGCCCAGTGCTACGACGCTCACGTCGAGGCCCGTGCGGCCCAAAGTGCGGTATTCCATAGCGTGTGTCTTTTTCCGTCGCGGGCCGCCGGGTGCGGCGCCGCGTTTTCCCATCGCAAAAATAGGAAGGAAAGCCCTTCGCTGCAAGTGGCGGATTACGGATTTCGTTGCCCCGATTCCGGTTTGCGGCGTGCGTCGGCGATTTTCCGGGGCGGCCGTACGGATCGTTTTTCGCATGCGGGCGCATGTTCCGCGTATTTTTTCGTAACTTTGCCTTCGCCTTAGATACTCCCGCTCGGCAAAATGCGAG
>VSOO01000200.1 GCA_009774895.1 Alistipes sp.
GCACTATCCGACACGGAATCAAAGTTTCCATCGGACGCAAACATCTAACCGACACATCAATATGAACGGTTCCACGATCATCCGGCTCGAAAACCTCAACAAGACCTACCGCGGAGGTTCGCCCCTCCATGTGCTGAAAGGCATCGACCTGACGGTGAACGAAGGCGAATTCGTCTCGATCATGGGTGCCTCGGGCTCGGGCAAATCCACACTGCTGAACATCCTCGGAATCCTCGACGACTACGACAGCGGCAGCTACCACCTCGCGGGGCGGCTGATCCGGGGGCTGAGCGAGACGCAGGCCGCGGCCGCCCGCAACCGCATGATCGGATACATATTCCAGTCGTTCAACCTCATAAGCTACAAGAACGCCATGGAGAACGTCGCCCTGCCGCTCTACTACCAGGGCGTGCCGCGCCGTAAGCGCAACGCCCGGGCGCTCGAACACCTCGAAATGCTGGGGCTGCGCGACTGGGCCGCCCACATGCCCAACGAGATGTCGGGCGGCCAGAAGCAGCGTGTGGCCATCGCCCGCGCCCTGATCAACCGGCCCCGGATCATCCTCGCGGACGAACCCACGGGCGCCCTCGACAGCGCCACGTCGCAGGAGGTGATGCACCTGCTGCGGCGCGTGAACACCGAGATGGGCATGACGATCATCTGCGTGACGCACGAACAGTCGGTGGCCGACCAGACCGACCGCATCATCCGCCTGAGCGACGGCGTGATCGGCAGCATCGACACAACCCCCTACGCACGACGATGAGAGAGCTGCTGCTGGAAATAGGCACTTCGGTGCGGCGCAACAAGCTGCGCACCGCGCTCACGGGATTCTCGGTGGCGTGGGGCATCTTCATGCTGACGGTCCTGCTCGGGTCGGGCAACGGCCTGCGCCACGGCGTGATGGCCAACTTCGGCGACTATGCCGTGAACTCGATCAACCTCTGGGGCGGCAGCACCTCGAAGCCGTGGCACGGCCACGACAAATACCGCCGCATCCGCCTGAGCTACGACGACCTCGGCATGCTCGCCGCCGAATTCCCCGAGGTGCTCGACATCACGGCCAGCGTCTGGTATCCCGAGCAGACCGCCACGGCGGGACGCCGCCACATGCGGATCGAGCTGCGCGGCACGCTGCCCGAGATCGCCCGCATCGAGGGCCGCAAGCTCTCCGCCGGGCGGTTCCTGAACCGCAGCGACGTGGAGCAGCGGCGCAAGTCGGTGGTCATCGACGAGTCGCTGCGCCGCGTACTCTTCGACGGCCAGGACCCCACGGGGCGCGAACTGCGCATCGGCCGCTCGGTCTTCACGATCGTGGGCGTGGAGCGGAGCGACGCCAGCCGCTCGATGGCCTGCGGCTACATTCCGCTCACCACCGGGCGCCTGCTCTACGCGCAGGACGACCCCCGGATCGACAACATCCTCTTCACCGTGCGCGACCTCGACACCGACGCCGCGATGGAGGCTTTCGAGGAGCGGCTGCGGACGCGCCTGGCCCAGGAGCACGACTTCGACCCCACGGACCGCAACGCGGTGTGGCTCTCGAACAACATGACGCAGCACAAGGACATGATGCGCCTCTTCGGCGGCATCGAGACCTTCATCTGGATCATCGGGCTGGGCACGCTGCTCGCAGGCGTGGTGGGCGTGAGCAACATCATGCTCGTGACCGTCGCCGAGCGCACCCACGAATTCGGGGTCCGCAAGGCCCTGGGCGCCTCACCCGCCTCGATCATACGGCTCATACTTACCGAGTCGGTATGCGTGACGGCGGCGTTCGGCTACCTCGGCATGGTGCTCGGCACGGCGATCATGGAGGGGGTGAACTACCTGATGGAACGCACGCCCGACGCGCCCTCGGATTTCGGCACCATCTTCCTCGATCCGACCATCGACCTCTCGACGGCCGCGAGCGCCACGCTGGTGCTGGTCGCGGCGGGCCTGATCGCCGGCTATGTCCCCGCACGCCGGGCCGCACGGCTGAAAACCATCGACGCGCTGCGCCACAACAAATAAACCGCCATGAGACTTTTCGACACGGACCGCTGGAGCGAAATCGGCCAGACCATCGCCCGCAACAAGAAACGGAGCATCATGACGGCGCTCGGAATCTTCTGGGGCATCTTCATGCTCACGGTCATGCTGGGCGCCGGCAGCGGCCTGAGCCGCATGCTCGGCTCGGTGCTGGGCGACATGACCACCAACACGATGTTCCTCTTCACGGACCAGACCTCGCTGCCGTGGAAAGGCATGCCCGCCGAGCGCCACTGGCAGATCGACAACGACGACGTGGCGGCGCTCCGCACGCTCGACGAAGTGGAATATGCCGACGGCATGCTCTTCGGCGGCAGCTACGACTGCCCGCGGGGCGAGCGGCGCGGCAGCTACGCGCTCATGGGACTCGGCCCCGCCATGCAGCGCATCCACCCCCAGCCGCT
>VSOO01000201.1 GCA_009774895.1 Alistipes sp.
TAGGCCAGCGCCTCGTCGTGCTGCGGGGCGGGGGGCTTGGGGGGTACGACGGCGATGTTTCCGGGGCGGGTGCCGCCGTGGTACTCCAGGGCCCGGCGGTACAGTTCTTTTTCCATGATGCTTCTCCGTTTTTCCGCAGAACGTGCAAATTCTGCGCCCCGCGTGCGGCCGTGTGCAAGGTGTGCGGTGCGTGCCGGCGTGCGGCCGTGTGCAGGGGGGCGGGCGGTCTGTGCCGTGCGGAACGGGAACGCCGCCCGGAGCGGTTCGGGGCTCCGGGCGGCGCAGCGGGGTGTCGCTCCGCTCGACGAAAGGCGTGCGCTGCGGATCAGCGGCCCGCCTCGTGCAGGTCGAGGGGCTTCTTGTCGATGTAGCGGTCGAAGAGGAAGCGGGGCATGCCCAGTGCCATGCCGGCGTGGATCGTGCCCTCGATGCCGAGTGCGCGGGTGAGGCGCCGTGCCTTGCCGTGGCGCAGGGCCATGTAGACGAAGCCGGTGTAGAACTGGCTGATGCCCATGCTTTCGGCCATGAGCGAGGCGTTCTGGTACGCAAGGTTCGCGTCGATGGCTCCGAAGGCGTTGTCGCCCGGCGTGTGGATCAGCAGCAGCGCCGTGGCGCCCCGCAGGATGCCGTCCGTGCCGTGCTCCTCGTAGGCGCGCCGCATGCGGTCGAACGCCGGCAGGTAGCGGTAGGTGCCGGGCATGATGCGGCTCAGCCACGGCCGCACGAGCGGATGGCGCAGTTTGCGGGCGATCGAGGCGAAGGTGTCGAGCGTGTAGCGGGTGACCAGCCGCAGCTGTTCGGGGTCGGTGACGAGCGTGAACGACACCTGCTGGCGGTTGCTGGCCGTGGGGGCGCGGTGCGCCGCCTCGACGATGCGCAGCAGCCGGTCGTGCGGCACGGGGTCGGACGTGAAAGCGCGGTTGGAGCGCCGGATGCGGCACAGGAGCAGCACCTGATCGGGTGTAGGCAGCGCGCTGCGGTCGGCGGCGTGGACCTTCTCGGGCGGAAAGTGGTTGTGGCGCACGGCATCGGCCGGGCATGCCGCGACGCAGTGGCCGCACGAGATGCAGCGGTCGGCGGCGGCCACGGCTATCGTGCCGTCCGGTGCCGCCTCGAATACCCCCGAGGGGCAAACCCGGGCGCAGCGGCCGCAACGGCGGCAGGCGGCGGAGTCGATGGTGAGGATTGCGGGCATATGGTATCGGTTGTCGGTTTTCGTCGGTGCGGTGCGGCCGCTCGGGGCCGTTCTCAGAACAGCCGTCCCGTCTCGCCGCCGTCGTGGGGCGCGAGTCCCAGGTGACGATAGGCCAGTTCGGTGGCTTCGCGGCCGCGGGGCGTGCGCTTGAGAAAACCCTCCTTGATGAGGAACGGTTCGTATACCTCCTCCACCGTGCCGGCCTCCTCGCCCACGGCCGTGGCGATGGTGTTGAGTCCCACGGGGCCGCCGCGGAACTTCTCGATGATCGTCCCCAGGATCTTGTTGTCCATGCGGTCGAGGCCGCGCGAGTCGATGTTTAGGGCTTCGAGGGCCGTGCGCGTTATGGCCAGGTCGATGCGTCCGTCGCCCTTGACCATGGCGAAGTCGCGCACGCGCCGCAGCAGGGCGTTGGCGATGCGGGGCGTGCCGCGCGAGCGGAGCGCGACCTCGTGGGCCGCCTCTTCGTCGATCGGCACGTCGAGAATGCGGGCCGAGCGGTGCACGATGCCCGCGAGCACCGGAGCGTCGTAGTACTCCAGGTGGCACGAGATGCCGAAGCGCGCCCTGAGCGGCGAGGTGAGCAGGCCGCTGCGCGTGGTGGCGCCGATGAGCGTGAAGGGCGCCAGTTCGATCTGTATCGAGCGGGCCGAGGGGCCCTTGTCGAGCACGATGTCGATCTTATAATCCTCCATCGCGGAGTAGAGGTACTCCTCCACGATGGGGCTGAGGCGGTGGATCTCGTCGATGAAGAGCACGTCGCCCGGCGAGAGGTTGGTGAGCAGCCCCGCCAGGTCGCCCGGCTTGTCCAGCACGGGACCCGAGGTGACCTTGAGCTGCGAGTGCATCTCGTTGGCGATGATGTTGGCCAGCGTGGTTTTGCCCAGGCCAGGAGGGCCGTGGAGCAATACGTGGTCGAGCGAGTCGCCCCGCATGAGGGCGGCCCGGATGAAGATGCGGAGATTCTCCACGATCTTCTCCTGCCCGGCGAAGGTTTCGAGCTCCTGCGGGCGGATTCTGTTTTCGAATTCGAGATCGCTCTCGGTGTTTCTTACGATCGACATGACGGGACAAATATAGCGAGAATTTGCCGAAAAACGGGCCGGAGCGGGGGAATATGATACCGGATGGCCGGTGTTCCGGGCGTCCGGCGCGGGGGAGCGGTCCGGCGCGGCGGCCGGGCGGTGCGCCGAGGGAGGGGTTCGCGTGCGTGCGCGGGTTGCGCCGGGGGCTTCC
>VSOO01000202.1 GCA_009774895.1 Alistipes sp.
CTGGAACTTGGGCGAGGCGGCGCAGAAGTCGATGATCTCGTCGGTGAGCAGGTTGGGCTCGATGGACGATATGCGGTAGCGCTCGATGCCCTCCACAGCGTCGAGCGCGCGCAGCAGGTCGATGAACCGCTCGCCCGTGGTGCGGCCGAAGTCGCCCGTATTGACGCCCGTGATGACGATCTCCTTCTGGCCCGCCGCGGCGATCTGCCGCGCCTCCTCCGCGAGGTCGGCTACGGGCATGTTGCGGCTCGCGCCCCGGGCGTAGTGGATGGTGCAGTAGGCGCAGCAGTAGTCGCAGCCGTCCTGCACCTTGAGGAAGGCCCGCGTGCGGTCGCCGCCCGAGAAAGCCGCGAAGAAACGGGTCAGCTCCTCGGTCTCGCAGCTGTACACGCGCGACGGCCCCTTGCCCGACAGTTCGGTCACGCGGCGGTAGAGGTCGCCCTTGAAGTTGTTGCCCAACACGAGGTCCACGCCCTCGATGGCGGCGATCTCGCGGGGCTTGAGCTGCGCGTAGCACCCCGTCACGGCGATGATGGCCCGGGGATTGCGGCGGTGGAGCTTGCGGATGAGGTTGCGGCACTTCTTGTCGGCGTGTGCGGTGACCGAGCAGCTGTTGATTACGCAGATGTCGGCCTCGGCGTCGGGTGCCACGCGGACGAAGCCTCCCTGCTCGAACTCGCGGGCGAGGGCGGAGCTCTCGGAGAAGTTGAGTTTGCAGCCCAAAGTATGGAAATTTACGCGGCGCTGTTGCATGTTCGTTCGTTTTTCACGGCCGTTTTCCCGCCCGGCGGCGTGCCTGCTGCGCGCCCGGCTCGTCGGGTACGGCCGTATTAATCATGCGAAATTACGAAAACTGTGCGAAACTTCGCGCGTTTTTCGTAAAAAAGCGTAAATTTGCCGGCTGACGAAGCGAGCGGAGATGGAGTTTCTGAACGACCTTTTACAATATGCCTACCTGCGTCACGCGCTGGCGGCCTGCGTCCTTTCGGGCATCACGTGCGGTATCATCGGCACCTATGTGGTGTGCCGGCGCATGGTGTTCCTGGCGGGCGGCATCACCCACGCCTCGTTCGGCGGTCTGGGCCTGGCCTACTGGCTCGGGGCCGACCCCGTGCTGGGGGCGACGGCGTTCGCCGTGGCTTCGGCGCTCGGCATCGAGTGGGTGTCGGAGCGGGGCCGCATCCGCGAGGATTCGGCCATCGGCATCGTGTGGTCGGTGGGCATGGCTGCGGGCGCTTTCTTCATGAGCCTGCGTCCGGGCTACGTGTCGGGCGATCTGGCGGCTTCGCTCTTCGGCAGCATCGTCACCGTCACCGCCGCCGACGTGCGCTCGCTGGCGGTGCTGACCGCGGTCGTCGTGGCGGGGGCGGCGCTCTGGCTGCGTCCCGTGATGTACGCGGCGTTCGACCGCTCGTTCGCGCGCAGCCGCGGCATCCGCACCCGGGCGATCGGGTGGTGCATGGCGGTGCTCACGGCCCTGGCGATCGTCCTGTCGATCCGCATCATGGGCATCGTGCTGCTCATTTCGCTCGTCACGCTTCCGGTGGCCATCGTCAATCTCTTCTCGCGCTCCTACCGCACGATCGCCCTTTGGGCGCCCCTGACGGCCGTCGCGGGCAATGTCGCGGGGCTGTGGCTGAGCTACCGCTTCGAGGTGCCGCCCGGCGCCGCCATAATATTTGTGCTCGTTCTGGCGCTGATTTCGGTAAAACTGCTATCTTTGCGTAGCGAAAAACTCCACTGCCGCCGATGAAAACCATATACAAGCTGATACTCAAGTCCTACTTCGGGCCCATGATCATGACCTTCTTCATCGTCATGTTCGTGCTGCTGATGAACTTCATGTGGCGCTACATCGACGAGCTGGTGGGCAAGGGCCTCAGTGCGGGCATCATCATCGAGCTGGTGGGCTATGCGCTGGCCAACATGGTGCCGATGGGGCTGCCGCTGTCGATGCTGCTCGCGGCGATCATGACCATGGGCAACCTCGGCGAGAACTACGAGCTGCTGGCCATGAAGTCGGCGGGCATGTCGCTGCCGAAGATCATGAAGCCGCTGGTCATCGTGGTCGGCATCATCGCCGTGGGCAGCTTCTTCATCGCCAACAACCTGCTGCCCTATACGAACAAGAAGATGCTCAGCACGCTCTACGACATCCGCCAGCAGCAGCAGACGCTCGAATTCCAGGACGGACTGTTCTTCAACGGCATCGACGGCATGAGCATCCGTGTGGGGCACCAGGATTCGCACACGGGGCTGCTGACCGACGTGCTGATCTACGACAACCGCGAGAAGAACACGAACAACATGCGCACCATCGTGGCCGACTCGGGCTACATACGGCTGACGGACGACAAACGCTACCTGAACGTCACGCTCTTCCACGGTCAGAACTACCAGCAGACGCGCAACATTC
>VSOO01000203.1 GCA_009774895.1 Alistipes sp.
CCGTCGGAAGATGGGGGCGATCGCCGGCCGGCAGTTCGGAGGCACGGATGGCGGTTCTGAGAGCCGACGGGGCCGCAGGCGGACCGGACGGCTGGCTGTTCGGGTGTTTGGGAGTGGCTTCGGGTGCTGTGTGAGGTGCAGGCGGACAGAGCTGCGGCTGTTCGGACATGCGGACGGAGGCGCGGAGAGCGGTGCGGATCGCAGCTTTCGGTGTCGGAGACTCGCGGCTCGCTGCGCTCATTGTGCGAGTTCCGCAGGCTGCGCCCCGGGGGCATGTAGGGAAAAAGCGGTGCGGGAGATGGTGCTTCCGTAGAAACGCCATTTCCCCGCCGTCGCGACGGCGGGGAAATGCGATCGGCGCACGGTGTGTGCGCAGGGGGTCAGAGCGTTGCTTTCGACTCTACGGCGACCTCGGTGCTGACTTTCTTCACGAGGCCCTGGAGTACCGTGCCGGGACCCAGCTCGGTGAATTCGTCCACGCCGTCGGCCAGCATGTTCTTCACGATGTAGGTCCAGCGCACGGGTGCCGTGAGCTGGGCGATCAGGTTGGCCTTGATCTGTTCGGGATCGGTATAGGCCTTGGCGTCCACATTCTGGTAGATGGGGCATGCGGGCGTGCGGAAAGGGGCTTCGGCGATGGCTTTGGCCAGTTCGACCTTTGCGGGCTCCATGAGGGGCGAGTGGAACGCGCCGCCCACGGGAAGACGCAGCGCACGTTTGGCTCCGGCCTCCTTGGCCTTGACGCAGGCGGCCTCCACGGCCTCCACGGCGCCCGAAATCACGAGCTGCCCCGGGCAGTTGTAGTTGGCGGCTACGACCGTGCCTTCGGTCTCGTCGCAGATGCGCTCCACGACGGCATCTTCCAGTCCGAGCACTGCGGCCATCGTTCCGGGCTGCTGCTCGCAGGCGGCCTGCATGGCCAGTGCGCGCTTCGACACCAGGCGCAGACCGTCCTCGAAGGAGAGGGCGCCCGCAACGACGAGAGCCGAGAATTCGCCCAGCGAGTGTCCGGCTACGGCGTCGGGTTTCACGCCCAGTGCCTTGGCCAGGATGACCGAGTGGAGGAAGACGGCGGGCTGGGTGACCTTCGTCTGTTTGAGTTCTTCGTCCGTACCCGCGAACATGATGTCGGTGATGCGGAATCCGAGGATTTCGTTGGCCTGCTCGAAGAGCGCCTTGGCCTCGGGCACGTTTTCGTAGAGGTCTTTGCCCATGCCTACCGACTGGGCTCCCTGACCGGGGAATACGTATGCGTGTTTCATCATTTTCGTCGTTTTTCGTTCGACGCTGCAAAGATAGCGATAAGCAAGGGTAAAAGCAAGTTTGCTCGCATTTTCCGGGCGGGAGCGCCTGAGGGGCAGCCGGCGTGCGGAAAAGGGGCTGAAAAACCGGGCCTCCGCTACCCGGGAGGCTGCGGCCCGCGCGGCTCGTGACGAGCCGCAAATTTTCCGCAGAACCGATACCCGGCTATTCCCGTCATGTCCCCGCGCGGTTTTGAAAAGAGCCGCAGGCCATCCGTCGCGGATCGCACATCGGTGCCGATTGCCGGCCCTGCGCGATCCAAAGAGCCCCCTGACCGTCCGTGTTGGGGATCGGGCACCGTCTGCCTCTCTCCTCCTGATTGTCCGTGTCGGGGAACGGGAGCAGTCTGCCGCCCTCCTCCTGACCGTCCGTGTCGGGGGGCATAGCCCCCCCCGTCCGCCGGATCAGTCGAGGAGGTTGTTACGCTCTATGTCCTTGAAATATCTGTAGGTGGCTACGCGCAACTCGTCGGCCGCCGCGTCGTCGCAGACCAAGATGCCGTTGGGGTGCACCTGAAGTGCCGATACGGTCCACTGGTGGTTGTAGGGACCTTCGACGCCGTGGCGCACGGCGCGCGCCTTGCGGTGCCCCGTGGCCAGGATGACCACCTTGCGGGCCGCGAGCACCGTGCCTACGCCCACGGTCAGGGCCGTGCGCGGCACGAGCGACTCGTCGCCGCCGAAGAAGCGGGCGTTGGCCGCCACGGTATCTTGCGTCAGCGTTTTGATGCGCGTGCGCGACGAGAGCGACGAGAAAGGTTCGTTGAACGCAATGTGTCCGTCCTCGCCCACGCCTCCCAGGAAGAGGTCGATGCCGCCGCATTCGGCGATGCGCGCCTCGTAGTCGGCGCACTCTTTCGCCAGGTCTTCGGCATTGCCGTTGAGCAGGTGCGTGTTTTCGGGACGGATGTCCACGTGCGCGAAGAAGTTCTCGCGCATGAAGGTGTGGTAGCTCTGGGGGTGCTCCTCGGGCAGGCCGACGTATTCGTCCATGTTGAACGTCACGACGTTGGAGAACGACACCTCGCCGGCACGATGGAGCCGGATCAGCTCCCGGTAGGTTTCGAGCGGGGGCGATCCCGTGGGCAGCCCCAGCAC
>VSOO01000204.1 GCA_009774895.1 Alistipes sp.
ATGGGTACTATTATTTTAACTGCCTGCATCGCCGCTGCGGCCGCTATCGCGGTATATGTTCTGGTTACGAATTACGTACTGAAGAACAGCATCAAGAAGCGTTGCGAAGCCGCCGTGAAGGAGGCCGAAGCCGAGGGCGAGATGATCAAGAAGGAGAAGATCCTCCAGGCCAAAGAGAAGTTCATACAACTCAAGAGCGAACACGACCGCATGGTCAATGAGCGCAACCAGAAGCTCGCGCAGAGCGAGCAGAAGGCCAAGCAGATCGAGAACAACTTGCAGAACCAGCAGCGCGAACTGGACGGCAAGCTGCGCGAGAACGACCGGCTGAAGGAGCAGATGCAGAACCAGATGCAGGCGCTCGAACACCGCAGGGAGGAGGTCGATCAGATGATGCGCGAGCAGAATGCGCGCCTGGAGCAGATCTCGGGCATGAGCTCCGAGGAGGCCAAGAACATCCTGATCGAGAACATGAAGGCCGAGGCCAAGGCCGACGCGGCGGCATACGTCTCGGAGACGATCGAGGAGGCCAAGCTGACGGCGACGAAGGAGGCCAAGCGCATCATCGTGTCGTCGATCCAGCGCGTGGCGACCGAAACGGCCATCGAGAACGCCGTGACGGTGTTCAACATCGAGAGCGACGAGGTGAAGGGCCGCATCATCGGCCGCGAGGGCCGCAACATCCGTGCGCTCGAAGCCGCCACGGGCATCGAGATCATCGTGGACGACACGCCCGAGGCCATCATTCTGAGCGGCTTCGACCCCGTGCGCCGCGAGATCGCACGTCTGGCGCTGCACCAGCTGGTGACCGACGGCCGCATCCACCCCGCACGCATCGAGGAGGTCGTGGCCAAGGTGAAGAAGCAGATCGAGGAGGAGATCGTCGAGGTGGGCAAGCGCACGACGATCGACCTGGGCATCCACGGCCTGCACCCCGAGCTGATCCGCATGATCGGCAAGATGAAATACCGTTCGTCCTACGGCCAGAACCTGTTGCAGCATGCACGCGAGACGGCCAACCTGGCGGGTATCATGGCGGCCGAGCTGGGGCTGAACCCCAAGATCGCGCGCCGCGCCGGCCTGCTGCACGACATCGGCAAGGTGCCCGACGACGAGCCCGAACTGCCGCACGCAATCATCGGCATGAAGCTCGCGGAGAAGTATAAGGAGAAACCCGAGGTGTGCAACGCCGTGGGCGCCCACCACGACGAGGTGGAGATGACGGCGCTCATCGCCCCCATCATCCAGGTGTGCGATGCCATTTCGGGCGCCCGTCCCGGCGCCCGCCGCGAGGTGGTCGAGAGCTACATCAAGCGCCTCAAGGAGATGGAGGACATCGCCCTCTCGTATCCCGGCGTGCATAAGACCTATGCGATCCAGGCTGGCCGCGAGCTGCGCGTGATCGTGGGCTCGGACAAACTCTCGGATGCCGAGTCGGAGAGCCTGTCGCACGATATCGCCAAGAAGATCCAGGACGAGATGACCTATCCCGGTCAGGTGAAGATCACCGTGATCCGCGAGACCCGGTCGGTGTCCTACGCGAAATAGGGACGCATCGCGCGCGGTGCCGGCCCGGGACTTTCCCGGCCGCCCGGCGCCTCCTGATCGGTTCTCCTCCGATGCTTTCAGTCCGGTACCTTTCGCCGGTTCCGAGTGTCGGAGTTCCGGACGGAGGATTTCGCTCCGGAGAGCGTGCGAACGGCCGCGTGCCGTATCGAAGAACGGACTGCCCGTTGCGGGCGGTCCGTTTTTCGTTTTCCTGTTGTCCGGGGCTTGCCGGCAGCGCGGACAGTCCGGGGAAGTTCGGTTGGCCGGGGCCCGACCGGGGTCTTGCGAGGGTTCGGCAGGGTGCTGGCGGTGAGGTGGGGCAGGCGGACGGCCTCGGGCGGTTTTCCCGGCACCGTCGGTCGGCGGGTGCCGGGGCGCCGCAAGCGGAAAAGAGGCGGTGACGGGCTTCGGTGCCGCTACTTTGCGGCGGAAAGGGCCGGGCGGACTGCGCATTCGGGAAGGGCTTCGCCGGGCGTCCGATGGTGGGGGATCCGGAATTCTGGCCGTGTCGGAACGGAGACGGGCGCGAAGAAAGGAATCGGCCTGCCGCACTGATTGCGGCAGGCCGTTTCGTTTTGCAGGGCCCGCAGGATTACTCCTTGGGTACGAGCATGAAATAGCTGCTGATCTCCTGTTGGTCGAGGGCCTGGCGTACATTGAAACGCTTGACCTGCGTTTCGTAGCCCGTTTTTACGACCTTGATTTCGATCCGCACGTCGCGCGAGTTTTCGTAGGTGAGTCCCAGGATGTTGAACGAACGCGTCTCCTCGTAGGGCGTGGTCATGGGATGGGTCTCGTTGGTATTCTTCACCACGGCGGGAATGCTCGACAGCACGCGGTAGAACACGTG
>VSOO01000205.1:0-1935 GCA_009774895.1 Alistipes sp.
CGTTCGCAGGTCGTTTGCGGACGCGGCGGGCGATTCGTCGGAGGGAGCGGATTGCAGCGTAGACAACAGCGGGCGTATAACGAAAAATGCGAACCGTTTGTCGGTTCGCATTTTCTTGGTAGCGGGAGAGAGACTTGAACTCTCGACCTCATGATTATGAATCATGCGCTCTAACCAGCTGAGCTATCCCGCCGCACATTTCCGGATTCCGATCGCCGGGGCGATTGTTTCCTGAAAGCGAGTGCAAAGATAGGGTAAATATCCGAATCCGCAAAGAAAATTCGCAAAAAAATGTGAAAAAATATTTTTCCAGCGGAAACGGTCCCGGTCGGATGGCCGCTGTTTCGATTGGAAAATCAAGGCGCTGCGCCCTCTGTCCGACTCAGAGCAGCAACCGGCGCAGCGCGGCGCAGGCCGCTGCGGGATCGCGGTGGTCGAAGTGCCGGCCGCGGATGCCGAGCCGCTCCGCCGCCGCGATGTTGGCCGGGCGGTCGTCGATGAAGAGCGTGGCGGCGGGGTCGAGGCCGTAGCGTTCGAGCAGGATCTCGTAGATGCGCGGCTCGGGCTTCACGACGTGCTCCTCGCACGACACGACCTCGCCGTCGAAGTGGCGGTAGACGGGTTTCGTGCGCAGGAAGTCGATGAATTCGCGCGACATGTTCGAGAGTACGTAGAGGCGGTAGCCGGCGGCCTTGAGGTCGGCGATGAGCCGCTCGGTGGGTTCGATGGCCTCCTGGAGGGCGATGGCCTGCTCCACGAAGCGGTCGCACGCCTCGCGCGTGCATCCTTTTATGCGGCACATCTCCTCTTTCGTGCGCTCCAGCGACCAGGTGCCGCGGTCGTATTCCTCCCAGAAGAGCGGCATCTGCGGGTCGCGCACGAAAGCGAAGAAGTCGATGAACTCGGGCGTGCAGCGCTGCGGGTTGCGGGCGAACACCACGCCGCCCAGATCGAAGACGATATTTTTCATGGACGCAAAGATAGTCGAATTTCGCCGTGCGCAGGGCATCGGGGCGTGAAAAATCTGCGCGGGCGCGATGAATTACGGTGTGAAATAATCTGTGCTTTTGTCGTCGGTTGCGGCTGCGAAGAGCCGCGCGGGCCGCAGCCTCCCGGCGGCGGAGGCCCGCTGCTCGCTGTTCGCTCGCCGGCAATCCTCCGCAGGCGCGGCCCCGACGGGCACCGGAGAGATTTGCCGCGGCCGGATCCGACATCGGGATACTATATTATGATACCGAAACCGGAAACAGCCGCTCCGGAGCGAAGATTCTCGGTGTGGCGGGTTGAAAGTTCGGCGAAAAGCGTTAAATTTGCGCACAAAAATCGCAAAATATGATCAGGACGGAAAACTTTGTTTCGGATGTGGTGCGCCGGGCTGTGGAGGCGCTTTACGGGCCGCTCGACGGCGAGCAGTTGCAGATTCAGAAGACGCGACGCGAGTTCGAGGGCGACTATACGCTGGTGACCTTCCCGCTGCTGCGCCGCAGCCGCAAGTCGCCCGAAGCCACCGCTGAGGAGATCGGCGGGCACATCGTGGCCAACGCACCCGAAGTGGAGGCGTTCAACGTGGTGAAAGGCTTCCTGAACCTCAAGCTTTCGGGTGCCTTCTGGGGCGCGCGTTTCGCCGAGGCGAAGGCCGAACCCCGCTTCGGCGAGGCTCCCGACACGGGCCGTACGATCATGATCGAATATTCGTCGCCCAACACCAACAAGCCGCTCCACCTGGGCCACGTGCGCAACAACCTGCTTGGCTACTCGGTGGCGCAGATCCTGCGTGCGTGCGGCCACCGCGTGATCCGCGTGAACCTCGTGAACGACCGCGGCATCCACATCTGCAAGTCGATGCTGGCCTGGAAGCTCTACGGCGGGGGCGAGACGCCCGCTTCGTCGGACATGAAGGGCGACCACCTCGTGGGCAAGTACTACGTGGAGTTC
>VSOO01000205.1:1945-2349 GCA_009774895.1 Alistipes sp.
TTCGACAAACACTACAAGGAGCAGATCCGCGAGCTCGTTGCCGCGGGCCAGAGCGAGGAGGAGGCCAAGAAGAATGCCCCCGTCATGCGCGAGGCCCAGGAGATGCTGCGCCGCTGGGAGGCCCGCGATCCCGAGGTGCGGGCGCTGTGGGAGACCATGAACGGCTGGGTGTACGAGGGTTTCGACGCCACCTATGCGGCCATGGGCGTGGCGTTCGACAAGGTGTACTACGAGTCGCAGACCTACCTGCTCGGCAAGAACATCGTGGAGGAGGGACTGGCGAAAGGGGTCTTCTACCGCCGTCCGGACAACTCGGTGTGGATCGATCTTACGGCCGACGGGCTCGACGAGAAGTTGCTCCTGCCCCGCGACGGCACCTCGGTCTACATGACGCACGACCTCCG
>VSOO01000206.1 GCA_009774895.1 Alistipes sp.
ACCGATGATTATCAACAAAATACCCCCCCCCCCTGAAATGGCCGTCCGAATAGAGCTTCCGCACGAACGGATAGAGCAGCGACTCGGCCCACGCCGAACTCTGGAACAGGTAGACCGCGAGTGCCGAAGCGGCCAGGCTATTGACCGCACGGCTGTTGAAGCGCACGCGGCGGAACAGCAGCAGCACGCCGACGGCCGCGGCCACCAGCAGCGGGTCGTTGTAATAGGTCATGCGCCATGCCCAGTCGTTCTGCCCGAGCCGCACGCAGAGGCAGGTCAGCACTCCGCAGGCGCCGGCACAGAGCAGATAGAGCCCCGCCGCTCGGCCGCGTGCCAGGTCGAAGCCCCCGATCCGCACGTAGCGTCCGAGCGCATAGAGCATGATGAACTGCAAGAGGGTATAGCCGTTCGTATTGGCCGCATGCCCCCACACGAACCCGAAATAGGAGCTTATGACGAGGAGCGACAGCACGAACAAACCCGTCTCGCGCCTGCCGCACCGCTCGAAAAACAGGTTGAGCGGCGCCGCGAAGCAGAGCAGGAAGAAGTAGTCGGTCAGGAACCAGTAGCGGCCGTGCGACAGGAGCAGCAGGCTGGAGACCGCATGCTTCAGGTCGCCCCGCATCAGGTAGTAGCCCGTGGTGAAGAGCAGCGTATAGAAAAGCATCGCCAGCAGGAGCGCGAGCACCTTCCTTTTCGTGGGCCGTATGCCGAAGTAGCCTGAAATCAGCACGAAAGCATTGACCGCCACGATGCAGAATCCGTTCGCCAGACAGAACAGCGCCATGTCGCCCGAGCGGATCGCCACCTCGGTCGCATCGGCCGAAGCCAGGCCGCGCAGCCCCAGGCCATGCACGATGGCGTGATGGATCACGATCAGAAACATCAGCAACAGGCGCAGCAGCTCGAATCCCGAGTCCCGTTCTTCACGCACCGACATCCTCTATTCTCTTTTCAGCTCGTCGATCACCTTCAGCAGGTAGCGACCGTACTGATTCTTGATCATGGGCTGCGCCAGCGCGCGCATCTTCTCCTCCGAGATCCAGCCCTGACGGTAGGCGATGCCCTCCAGGCATGCGATCTTGAGGCCCTGGCGCTTCTCGATCACCTCCACGAAGATCGAGGCCTCGGCCAGCGAGTCGTGCGTGCCCGTGTCGAGCCATGCGAAGCCGCGGTCCAGCGTGCGGACCTTCAGTTCGCCGTCGCGCAGGAACTCCTGGTTTACTGTGGTGATCTCCAGCTCGCCGCGGGCCGACGGCTTGATGCGCTTGGCCACATCCACCACCTTGTTGGGGTAGAAGTAGAGTCCGACCACCGCGTAGTTCGACTTCGGGTGCTCGGGTTTCTCCTCGATCGAGAGGCAGCGCCCCTCCTTGTCGAACTCCGCCACGCCGTAACGCTCCGGATCGTCCACCCAGTAGCCGAATACGGTGGCCTGCGCATGCTCCTCCGCATCGCGCACGGCCTCGCGCAGCCGCTGCGTGAAGCCGGCGCCGTAGAAGATGTTGTCGCCCAGCACCAGGCAGGCGCTGTCGTCGCCAATGAACTCCTCGCCGATCAGAAAAGCCTGCGCCAGGCCGTCGGGCGAGGGCTGCTCGGCGTATTCGAGGCGGATGCCGTAGTCCGAGCCGTCGCCCAGCAGACGCCGGAATCCCGGCAGGTCCTGCGGTGTCGAGATAATCAGGATTTCCCGGATGCCCGCCAGCATCAGCACCGACAGGGGATAGTAAACCATCGGTTTGTCGTAGATGGGCAACAACTGCTTGCTCACGCCCTTCGTGATGGGATAGAGTCTGGTGCCGGATCCTCCGGCCAATACGATTCCTTTCATTTCAGTAGTCAATAGCGGCCGCAACTCGCCGCACGGACGGCGTCCGTGCGGGGTTCGCACCGTCGTTTCGCCATCGCCGCACGCCCGGTGCCGCCCCTGCGGAACGGCCTTGTGCGCAACGACCATCGCATTGTGTGCAAAAGTACTAAAAAAAATGCGGCATACAAATATCCCGCAGCGATTTTCGCGCTTCGTTGCGTGCGGCGGAGCGCGACAGCGGATGCGGCTCCGCCGGTTTTCACCGCACACCCCGGATCGCCGCACGCGAAAGGCGCGGACACTGCGGTTGCGGACCGCCGCCGCCCGAAGCCCGCGCCCCGTCTCCGCAGCCGCCTCTGCCGAGGCCCCACGCCGGACCGCCTGCGCGCGCACGGTTTCGCAACGCCGTTCGGAAAGGCACTTCGGCATCAGCCCCGCAAAAACGAAATCCGCCCGGGCTGCGCCGTAGATACTCCGCCTCGGCAAAATGCAAATAAATTTGCTTTTGCTCTCGGCTTAACCGTATCTTTGTC
>VSOO01000207.1 GCA_009774895.1 Alistipes sp.
CCGTTGCACTGGTCGATCTTCTCGTACAACTCGCCCTGGCGCTCGATCAGACGCGCCATCGTGTCGTCGTCCATCGGCTCGCAGAGCTTCTGGTTGATCTCCTCGTACTCGCGGAGCAGGGCGACCGTCGCGGCGCAGCCCTCCTCGACGACCTCCTTCACGGTCTTCGCATCGTCGAGTTTCGGATCCTGTTCGAGGTATCCCACCGTGTAGCCCGGAGCGAAGACCACCTCGCCCTGGTAATTCTTGTCGATGCCGGCGATGATCTTCATCAGCGTCGATTTACCCGCACCGTTCAGACCGATGATGCCGATCTTGGCCCCGTAGAAGAACGAGAGGTAGATGTTGTTGAGCACTTTTTTCTGGTTGGTGAAGGTCTTGCTCACGCCGACCATCGAAAAGATGATTTTTTCGTCTGCCATATACTGTTTGTCGTTTGTATTCCGGTTTATCGGGCAAAGATACGCATAAAAAACGAGAAACCGCACGGCCCGCGCTACGAAGTGCCCGCCCTACGCCGGCGAAAGCGGCATCGTCCGCACGCGCAGCATGCCGCGGAAACACGTCCCGTCCGCGCACCGCCGACGCCCGGTCCGCAAAACGCAGCGCCGCAGGTCCCTGAACGGGAGGCCTGCGGCGCGCAAGAAAGTATCGGGGAATCAGCGTTCCATGTCGAGGCGGTCGCTGTTCCACTGTCCGCCGGCCTCGGTGTAGACCACGGGGCGCGTATCGCCCGTGCGCTTCATCCGCAGGTAGCACTCGTACAGATTGATGCCGTTGGCGGAGCGCACGGCCGGCGAGAATGCCACCACCGACGGATGGCGCTTGGCCGCATGGTACGCATCCTCGGTCCGTTCGAGGTAGGCGCCCAGCCACTCGGGATCGTTGCTCGGATTGCCGCCGCGCCGGATGTCGTCGCCGCTGCGGTGCGTGTCGATCGGCGCCTGCGCCACGACGTATATTCCCAGCGAGTCGCACAGATCGTACAACCCCTCGGGCACGGGTCCCGGACGGAAACGCAGCAGATTGCAGCCCTCGGCCCGCAGCCGCGCGATGTCGGCCGCACACAGCGCGGGCGCAACCTCCGCCGCACGCAGCGCCACCGGTTCGCCGTTCACCGTCAGCCGGCCGTCGCACACCTCCGCCGTGCGGAATCCGAGCGGCACGGAGAGGTACTCGCCGTAGCGGCCCTCGTACTGCGTCTTGAGCAGCAGGCGGCAGCGCACGGGCCGTGCGGCCGACCACAGCAGCGTGTCGGGCACCGCGACCACGAAGCGCAGCGTGTCCTCGCGCCGCATGTCGAGCGTCATGTCGCCGTGCCCCGCGTGCATCGTCGCACCGTCGGGCGACCGGAGCTCGTAGTGGATGCGCGAAGTCTTGGGATTGAGCGCGCCGGTGCGCACCACGACGCCCACCTCGGCTTTCGCCGCGCCCTCCGTTCTCCACGTACGCACCGCGACGTCGCGCACGTACATCGTGGGACGGCTGAAGACATAGGCCCCGGCCGGCGCGGCAAACGCCGCCCGGTCGCGGCTCTCCAGCACGAGAGCGGGGGAGTCGGACACGGACCTGATCTCTACCGTGTTGCGGCCCTCGCGCACCTTCTTCGTGATGTCGAAGTCGGCCGCAAAGCCCGGGTCGGCGTTGTATCCCGCGAACGTGCCGCCGACGTAAACTTCGTACTCGCCGGACATCGGAGGCATGTGCAGCCCCACGCGCCGGTTGGCCCATGCGAACGGCACCGTAAAGGAGGCTTCCGCCGCCCCGTCCGCTGCGGTCCACTCCGCGAGCGGCGCGAGGTATTTCGACGCCGCGGCCGTCGCTCCGGCAGCCTCGGCGGCCGTGGGGCAGGAGACGATGCCGCTGCGCAGGGGATCGCGGCCCTCGGTGGCTCGCGGCGTCTGCGCCGCCGCTCCGTGCATCGCGGCGAAGATCGTTATCAGGACAAAAAGATTTCTCATAATTCAAAACAGTATTTCCCGGCGAACAAAGATACGAAGAAAATCCGAGAGCAGTGCAACGGTAAGGCAAATAATGTTAAGGTGTTGTAAGTCAGAATTTGGCAGCTTCGTTCGGCCGTAGGCTTCGCAAAGGGTAAATCTCGAAAAAGAAGCCGGAATCCGAACATGGAACGACTGTATGCTACTTATCCGTTGCCCTTTTTCAGATGTCGGATAACGCCCGTTTCGCAGACCGTCGGCTGCCTGATTCTATCACTGCATCGCTGCGCCGTCGATTCTCCTCGAATTCCGATTACAACAGTAGCTATAATTTCGGTTCGGGAGTAAAAAGACGGGGGCAAAGCGCCGAGTGAGGTTTT
>VSOO01000208.1 GCA_009774895.1 Alistipes sp.
CGATGGGCACGATTTCGGTCACGCCGATCTCGGTCGCCTTCTCCAGGAACCACTCGAAGCGTTCGGCGTTCTTGGTCGGGCCCACGGCCATCGTGAGGCGGTAGGGCAGGCGTTCGTAGTCGGGGTCGGTGTGTTCGACCTCCACCGTGCAGCGGCGCGGGTCGGGGGCGACGATGCGGCAGCGGTGCATGGCGCCCCGTCCGTCAGTTATATATAAGGTATCCCCCGCGCCCAGGCGCAGCACTCGGATGCAGTGTTTCGACTCCTGTTCGTCCAGCGTATGCGTCGGAGGGGTGAAATCGGGTGCATAAAAAAGGTGCATGCCGAACAAAAATTGACGATTTTCGATTAACTTTGCGCAAAGGTAAACAAAATAACACGAATAGATGAGACGTTTCACACGATTATTGTTCACTTGTTGTGCATTTATGAGTCTTGCATCCTGCAATTCCGCACGTACTGCGGATGAGAACCCGTTTTTCGTCGAGTGGGACACGCCCTACGGTGTGCCGCCTTTCGACAAGATCCGCCCCGAGCACTACGTGCCCGCATTCGAGCGTGCGATGTCGCTCAACGAGGCGGAGGTCGAGGCCATCGCCTCGAATAACGACGAGCCTACGTTCGAGAATACCCTGCTGGCCTTCGACGACGCGGGCCGCATGCTCGCGCAGGTGGAGCTGGTGTTCGGCATGATCTGTGCCGCCGACACCAACGAGCAGCTCCAGGCCGTGCAGGAGCAGATCATGCCCCGCCTGGCCGCCCATTACGACAGGATCCTGATGAACGACCGACTCTTCGAGCGGGTGCGGGCGCTCTACGACCGCCGCGAAACCCTGGGACTCGATGCCGAGCAGATGCGTCTGCTGGAGAAGACCTACCGCGGCTTCGTGCGTGCGGGCGCGCTGCTCGACGCGGAGCAGAAGGAGCGCCTGAAGCAGATCAATGCCGACCTGTCGGTCACCGGCGTGAAGTTCGGCAACAACGTGCTGGCCGAGAATGCGGGCTTCGCGCTCGAACTCTCGGAGGAGGACCTCGAAGGGCTGCCCCAGTCGGTGCGTGACGCTGCGCACGAGAAGGCCGTGCAGCGCGGTCTGAAGGACAAGTACGTCTTCACGCTCGACAAGCCGAGCCTGCTGCCTTTCATGACCTACTCGTCGCGCCGCGACCTGCGCCGCAAGCTCTACGAGGGCTATCTGACGCGTGCGAACCACGACGACAAGAACGATAACAAGCAGTTGGTGAACGACTTCGTGCGTCTGCGCACCGAGAAAGCCCACCTGCTGGGCTACGACTCCTATGCCGCATACGTCATCGCCGACCAGATGGCCGGCACGCCCCGTGCGGCGTTCGACCTGCTGGAGGGCATATGGCCCGCGGCGCTCGGCCGCGCGAAGGAGGAGCTGGCCGAGATGGAGCCGCTGCTGCGTGCCGACGAGGAGGGTGCCGTCTTCGCACCCTGGGACAGGTGGTATTACGCCGAGAAGGTCCGCAAGCAGAAATACGACCTCGACGAGGAGATGCTGCGTCCGTACTTCTCGTTGCAGAACGTGCAGAACGGCGTCTTCTTCCTGGCGAACCGCCTCTACGGCATTACGTTCCGTCCGATCGCCGTGCCCGTATACCACGCCGACGCCACGGCCTACGAGGTGCTCGACGCCGACGGTTCGCACCTGGCGGTGCTCTACTTCGACTTCTTCCCCCGCAGCAGCAAGTCGGGCGGCGCGTGGTGCGGCAGCTACACCGAGCAGCGCTACGAGAACGGCGAGCGCGTGGCTCCGGTGCTGAGCATCGTGTGCAACTTCACGCTTCCGACCAAGACCGCGCCGTCGCTGCTCACGCTTGACGAGACGGAGACCTTCTTCCACGAGTTCGGCCATGCGCTCCACTTCATGTTCCACAAGGTGCGCTACCGCGGTCTGACCAACGTGGAGGGCGACTTCGTGGAGCTGCCCTCGCAGATCATGGAGAACTGGGCTTTCGAACCCGAGATGCTGCGTCAGTACGCCACGCACTACCTCACGGGCGAGGTGATTCCCGACGAGCTGGTGGAGAAGCTGCGCAACAGCCAGTATTTCAACCAGGGCTTCGGAACCACCGAGCTGCTGGCCGCGTCGCTCACCGACCTGCGCCTGCACGACGAGCACGACTACGCGCCGTTCGACGTGAACGAGTACGAGAAGGGCGTGACCGCGTCGCTCGGACTGATCCCGCAGATCGAGCCCCGCTACCGCTACACCTACTTCAGCCACATCTTCGACGGCGGCTACTCGGCCGGCTACTACTTCTACACC
>VSOO01000209.1 GCA_009774895.1 Alistipes sp.
AGCGGGAACTTGACGGGCAGCGTCACGGGCTCCTCGTTGCGGCCGTCGTAGGAGCGCATCCACTCCGTGGTCTTGCGGTTGAACACCACGTCGAGGGCGAATTTCGACAGCCGCGCCTCGATGTATCGGCCGGCCGCCGCCTCGTCGCCCGTGAGGATGTTGCCCCAGTTGCCCTGGCAGTCGATCAGCAGGTCCTTCTGCCCGAGCTGCACCAGGGCATCCTTGATCGAGGCGTCGCCGTGCGGATGGTACTGCATGGTCTGGCCCACGATGTTGGCCACCTTGTTATAGCGTCCGTCATCGACGCTCTTCATGGCGTGGAGTATGCGGCGCTGCACGGGCTTCAGTCCGTCGGCCGCGTGGGGCACGGCACGCTCCAGGATCACGTAGGAGGCGTAGTCGAGGAACCAGTTGCGGTACATGCCCGTGAGCTTGCGCACGTTCCCCTCGTCGGCCGTGAGGCGGCCGTAGCGCCCCGGCTGCACCGCGGCGCCCTCCTTTTCCGACCCTGCGGCCGGCATCTCCGTTCTTTCGCTATCTTCGTTCATAATGGTCTCGGTTCTGGGCCCCCGTACGATGTCCGGAGGCGGGTTCGCATCAGTGCAGGTCGTTGTAGTTCTTCTGCACGAGGTCCTCCTCGATGCGGAGGTTGTCGATGATGAATCCCTGGCGTTCGCCGGTGTTCTTGCCCATGTAGAACTCCAGCAGGTCGTGGATCGGATCGTCCTTGGTGATGCGCACGCGGTCGAGGCGCATGTCGCTGCCGATGAATCCGCGGAATTCGTCGGGCGAAATCTCGCCCAGACCTTTGAAGCGCGTGATTTCGGCGTTCGCGCCGCAGCGCGCCAGCGCGCGCTGGCGCTCCTCCTCGGAGTAGCAGTAGTGCGTCTCCTTCTTGTTGCGCACGCGGAACAGCGGCGTCTGGAGGATGTAGAGGTGGCCGCCGCGGATCACGTCGGGGAAGAATTGCAGGAAGAAAGTCGTGAGCAGCAGGCGGATGTGCATGCCGTCCACATCGGCGTCGGTGGCGATGATGACCTTCTCGTAGCGCAGGTTGTCCATCTCCTCCTCGATGTTCAGCGCCGCCTGCAACAGGTTGAACTCCTCGTTTTCGTAGACGACTTTCTTGGTCAGCCCGAAGCAGTTCATGGGCTTGCCCCGCAGCGAGAAGACGGCCTGCGTGCGCGGGTCGCGGCTCTTGGTGATCGAACCCGACGCCGAGTTGCCCTCCGTGATGAAGAGCATCGACTCCTCGGCCAGCTCGTGGCGGTCGGTGCGGTGCACCTTGCAGTCGCGCAGCTTCTTGTTGTTCAGCGACACCTTCTTGGCCGTTTCGCGGGCCTTCTTCTGTATGCCCGAAATGGCCTTGCGCTCCTTCTCGTTCTCGACGATCTTCTTCTGGAGGATCTGCGCCGTCTCGGAATGCTTGTGCAGGTAGTCGTCGAGGTGCTTGCCCAGGAAGTCGAGCACGAAGTTGCGCAGCGACACGCCGGGCTCGATCTCCTTCGACCCGAGTTTGATCTTGGTCTGCGACTCGAAGACCGGATCGGTCACCTTGACCGACACGGCCGCGATGATCGACGTGCGGATGTCCGAGGCGTCGTAGTCCTTGTGGTAAAACTCCTTGACCGTCTTGACGATCGCCTCGCGGAAAGCCGCCTGGTGCGTGCCGCCCTGCGAGGTGTACTGGCCGTTCACGAACGAAAAGTAGCTCTCGCCGTAGCCCGTGCCGTGGGCGATGGCCACCTCGATATCGGCGCCCGAGAGGTGTATGGGTTCGTAGAGCGGCTCCTCGGTCATGTTCTCGTTCAGTAGGTCCAGGAGGCCGTGCTTCGAGACGTAGGAGCGTCCGTTCAGGCGGAACGTGAGCCCGAGGTTCAGGTAGGTGTAGTTCTTCACCATCTGCTCCACGTACTCCATATTATAGGTATAGCTGCCGAAAACCTCCTCATCGACGCGGAACGAAATGTAAGTGCCGTTCTTCTCCTGCACGCCGCTCTCCCAGCGGTCGTCCTGCTCGATACCGCGGGCGAAGACCACCGTGCGGGCCTCGCCGTCGCGCACCGAGCGGGCCGTGAATTCGCTCGACAGCATGTTCACCGCCTTGACGCCCACGCCGTTCAGACCCACGGTCTTCTTGAAGGCCGTGCCGCCGTACTTGCCGCCGGTGTTCATCTCGCTCACGGCGGCCGCGAGCGACTTGAGCGGAATGCCGCGGCCGTAGTCGCGCACGGTCACCGTGTTGTCCGCGACCGTGATGTCGATCTGGCGCCCGGCGCCCATGATGAAC
>VSOO01000021.1:0-8782 GCA_009774895.1 Alistipes sp.
AAACTCCTTTCCGGCCCGTCGCCGGCCCACGAGGACCGCAGCCGTCGCGCAGCCCAAAGGGCAGCAGCACACGAACCTCAACCCGGAACTTTCGGAAATAACAGTCGATCCGGTGCGTCCTCGGAGGCGTTCCGCGAAACCGGTAGTGCAATATACTAAAAAAATCCGTAATTCACGCATACGGATCCGATCCCGCCCCGATTTCTTTCGACATTCGCACTCCGCGCGGGAAAACCGCGGCCGGATCATCGGCCGGAAGAGTCGAAGGAGCAGCTGCAACCAACCGGAAACGGCACGATCCGCACGGCCGTGCCGAGCACCGGCCCCAGTCCCGAAACGCCGCCGCCCCGGAAAGGAGACGAATCCTTTCCGGGGCGGCGTTCTGCGAACCGGGGAAGCCCCGATCAGCCCAGGTACGACTTGAGCAGCTTGCTGCGCGACGAATGGCGCAGCCGGCGGATCGCCTTCTCCTTGATCTGACGCACGCGCTCGCGCGTGAGGTCGAACTTCTCGCCGATCTCCTCGAGGGTCATCTCCGAGCATCCGATGCCGAAGAAGTACTTGATGATGTCGCGCTCGCGCTCGGTGAGGGTCTCCAGTGCGCGGTCCACCTCCGTCGAGAGCGACTCGCTGATCAGTCCGCGGTCGGCGTTGGGCGAGTCGTGGTTCACCAGCACGTCGAGCAGCGAGTTGTCCTCGCCGTCGGAGAACGGGGCGTCCACCGAGACGTGACGGCCGGCCACACGCAGCGTGTCGGTCACCTTCTCCTTGGGCAGCTCCAGCTCCGAGGCCAGCTCCTCGGGCGACGGCGTGCGTTCGTGCTCCTGCTCGAAGCGGGCGAACGCCTTGTTGATCTTGTTGAGCGAACCCACCTGGTTGAGCGGCAGACGCACGATGCGCGACTGCTCGGCCAACGCCTGGAGGATCGACTGACGGATCCACCACACGGCATAGGATATGAACTTGAAACCGCGGGTCTCGTCGAACTTCTCGGCCGCCTTGATCAGACCGAGGTTGCCCTCGTTGATCAGGTCGGGAAGGCTGAGTCCCTGGTTCTGGTATTGCTTGGCCACCGAGACCACGAAACGCAGGTTGGCTTTCGTGAGCTTCTCCAGCGCCTCCTGATCGCCTTTCTTGATCCGCTGGGCCAGTTCCACCTCCTCCTCCACGGTGATGAGCTCCTCCTTGCCGATCTCCTGGA
This sequence comes from Alistipes sp., assembly GCA_009774895.1. GTDB lineage: Bacteria > Bacteroidota > Bacteroidia > Bacteroidales > Rikenellaceae > Alistipes. Next base: position 1,202 of record VSOO01000021.1, read on the forward strand.
GGTACTTGTCGAGCGATGCGCTCTCGCGGTTGGTAATGGATTTGGTAATTTTTAATTGACGCATGTGTTTCTCCTTATATTGTTGTTCTGTGTAGCGGGCGGATCGCCGCCGAAGCGGCGCACGGAACCCTCGCGGCGCACCCACGGCAGCGATCCGCCGCCCGCAGGCTACTCGACCAGCACGTAGCTCGCCGCACGGCCGTCGGGATATACGCCGTCGATCGATCCCACCTTGCCCGTGAGCCGCTGCAACTCCTGCAACGTGCGCACCGGACGGTCGTTGATGTGGGTGATGACGAATCCCTTGCGTACGCGAGCCCGGGCCAGCAGGCCGCCCTGACGGACGGAGGTCACCTGCACGCCGCCCCGGATTTCGAGTTCGCGGCACAGGGCGGCTCCGGCCTCGGCGAAGCGGCCGCCGAGCGTCTCCGCCACATCGGTGTCCTCCTTGGCCAGCAGTTCCGTTTTTCCAGCCTTATTACGCAGGACGACCTCGATTTGTTTCACCGACGCGCCTCTTTTTACCGACAATTTCACCCGATCGTTGGGTCGGTGCTTCGCGATCTGCTCCTGGAGCGTCGAGGGAGCGTCTATATTCACGCCGTCGATGGCCGCGATCACGTCGCCCTTGCGCACGCCCGCCTCCGAGGCGGCACCGCCCTCCTCGACCGAAGCCACATAGACGCCGCCCAGCGCATCGACGCCCAGGGCCTCGCCCTCCTCGTCGAGGAACTGCTGGTCGATGAAGCGGTAACGCACCCCCAGCAGCGCGCGCTGCACCACGCCGTACTCCTTCAGATCGACCACGACCTTGCGCACGATCGACTCGGGTATGGCGAACGAGTAGCCGATGTAGCTGCCCGTCTGCGACTTGATCAGGGTGTTGATGCCCACCAGCTCGCCGTGCGTATTGACCAGCGCGCCGCCCGAGTTGCCGGGATTTACCGCCGCGTCGGTCTGGATGAACGACTCGATGCTGAACTCGTCGGGTATGGCCCGCAGCTGCCGGGCCTTGGCGCTCACGATGCCCGCCTTGATGGTCGATTGCAGGTCGAAGGGCGACCCGATCGCCAGCACCCACTCGCCCAAGCGCAGCGCGTCGGACGAACCGAACGGCAGCGTGGGCAGGTCCGCGGCCTCGATCTTGATGAGGGCCACGTCCGTGGCGGGGTCGGTGCCCACCGTGCGGGCGTCGAACACGCGGCCGTCGTTGAGCTTCACGCGCAGCTTGGTGGCCTGATCCACCACGTGGTTGTTGGTCACGATGTAACCGTCCTCCGAAATGACGACGCCCGAGCCGCCGCCGCGACGTTCGCGGATGTCCGGACGTCCGCCACCGCCCTGGGGGATGCCGAAGAATTCGAGGAACGGATCGTAGCTGCGGCGCATCTCCACTTCCTGCACCACCTCGATGTTCACCACGGCCTTCACGGCGTTCTCGGCCGCATAGGTCAGGTCGGGATAGCGGTCCGCCTCGTAGGCGGTGAACTGCGTGCCGAGTCCCGGCGTGCGCACCACTTCGCGCTCGACATACTCCACGCCGTGCTCCCGCATGCTGACCACACCCCAGGCCGTAGCGCCTCCGGCCGCGGCGGCCGCGGCGACGATGCCTGCATACACAAATACCTTTTTCATAATTTTACGATGTTTTGGTTACTCAGCGACGAATTTTCCCATAGGCTCCGCTTTTTCGGTTCGAGACATTAACGCGGTTCGGCGGGCGATTAGTATGTTTCCGGCACCGAATTGCGGAAATCGGGCCCGGCGCACGCATCCCCCGCCACGAGAGGCCCCATCGCGCAGCAGCCGGACGACGGGAGCGCACGCGGAACAGGCTGCGGAACGGCGGGGGGGGGGCAGATCATGAAACGGTACGGAGCAGTATACGGAACGGACAACCGAACTGCGCGGAACAGGTTGAGGGACATCGTGCAACAAAGCTGCGGAAGGAACTGACGGACGGCGGGGAGCCAGGACGCAGGACGAACAGCCGAACAGCGTACAACAGGGCTTCGGGACAGACTGCCGAATGGCGCGGAGCAGGCACCGAAACGGCCGAAAACTCCGGCCCGCGGGCCTACAATCCGAACTCGCTGCGGAGCATCTCCACGGCGTCGAGCTTCTCCCAGCCGAAGAACTCCACGTCGCGCTCCACGGCACGGCCCTCCTCCCACACGGTCTCGCGGCGCGTGAAGGGCCGGTTGCCGAAGTGACCGTAGGAGGCCGTGGCCTCGAAGATGGGGTTCTTAAGTCCGAAGCGGCGCACGATGGCTGCCGGACGCAGGTCGAACAGCCGGCCGATGCGCTCGGCGATCTCGCTCTCGTCGATATTCAGGCGGTTCGTGCCGTACGTATCGACATAGACCGACAGCGGCTGCGCGATGCCGATGGCGTAGCTCAGCTCGACCAGCACCTCGTCGGCGATGCCCGCAGCCACCATGTTCTTGGCGATGTGACGCGCGGCATAGGCCGCCGAGCGGTCCACCTTCGAGGAGTCCTTGCCCGAGAAGGCGCCGCCGCCGTGCGCACCCCGTCCGCCGTAGGTATCGACGATGATCTTGCGGCCCGTGAGGCCCGTATCGCCGTGGGGTCCGCCGATGACGAACTTGCCCGTGGGATTCACGTGCAGCACGTAGTCGTCGCCGATGAGCGCCGCGAGCCGGTCGCCCGCACGCTCCAGGCGCGCCTTCACGCGCGGCATGAGGATCGTGCGCACGTCCTCGCGGATGCGCTCCTGCATGCGGCGCTCGGCCTCGGCGGCGCTCACGCCGTCGCCCGGCAGGATGAATTCGTCGTGCTGCGTCGATACCACGATCGTATGCACGCGCAGCGGACGCCGCGTGCGGTCGTCGTACTCCATCGTCACCTGGCTCTTGGCGTCGGGACGCAGGTAGGGCATCGTCGTGCCCTCGCGGCGGATCACGGCCAGCTCCTTCAGGATCACGTGCGAGAGGATGAGCGTCGCGGGCATGTACTCGCGCGTCTCGTTGCACGCATAACCGAACATGATGCCCTGGTCGCCCGCGCCCTGGTTCTCCTCCTCCTCGCGGCAGACGCCCCGGTTGATGTCGGGCGACTGCTCGTGGATGGCCGACAGCACGCCGCACGAATTGCAGTCGAAGCGGTAGTCGCTGCGCGTGTAGCCGATGCGGCCGATGACCCCGCGGGCCACGCCCTGCACATCGACGTAGGCATTCGAACGCACCTCGCCCGCCACGACCACGAGGCCCGTGGTGCAGAGCGTCTCGCAGGCTACCTTCGCCTCGGGATCGCGGCGCAGGAACTCATCGAGAATGGCGTCCGAAATCTGATCGGAGATCTTGTCGGGATGTCCTTCGGATACGGATTCCGACGTAAAAAGAAATTTTCCCATTTTACATTTAGTATTGAGGTTAAACGTAACGGGAAAGGGATTGGCTGTTGGAATAAAAAACGTGCTGTTTTAGCGATTTTTTATTGTGGTTGCAATCAGTCAAATCTTTCCACACTCCCCGCGCATTCCGTCGCGGGGATGCAAAGATACGACATCCGGACGGAAAATAAAAATCCGAAGGCCGTTTTTTGCACGCAAGCCCCGCAGTGCACGGACACCCATGCCGTTACGGACCGCCTGCTCCGGCAGCGGGAAGTACCGCGCCGCGCGGACCGCAGCCAACCACCACGCCAAACCGCCTGCATGCCTCCGGCAATCCTTTCCGACGACACGCAGCACCACTATCCCGGGGTGCTGCGGCTCCGAAAGAGCCGCGCGGACCGCAGCCTCCGGCGGCGGAGGTCCGCCACTCGATCCGCTGCGTCGACACTCCTCCGCAGGCCGCGGCCCGCATCGCAGACACAACGGAACAGACAAAACCTTCCTCAACCCTCCCGAAAACAAACAATGGCCCGCTCCACCAAAACCGCTGAAACCACAGAGCGCCCCGCCGCATGCCGCCGAAGCGGATGCGGCCGGGGCGCCCCGAAACGTATCTCTTCCGAAAGATTACTTGCCCAGCAGGGCGAGCACCTCCGAGCAGACGGTCTGTCCGTTGTAGCCGAACTTCTCGTCGAGCACCTTGTAGGGTGCCGAATAGCCGAAGTGGTCGAGACCGTGGATCATGCCGTTCTCGCCCACGAGTCCCTGGAGGGTCACCGGCAGCCCCGAGGTCATGCCGTAGCGCACGATGCCCTGGGGCAGCACGCTCTCCTGGTACGACTTGGGCTGGTCGCGGAACAGACCCTCGCTCGGCACGCTCACGATGCGGACGTTCACGCCCTCCTTCGCCAGCAGCTCGGCACCCTCGACGAGTGTCGAGACCTCCGAACCCGAGGCAACCATCACCACGGCCGGCTTGGCCGAATCGACCACCACGTAGGCGCCCTTCTCGGCCTGCATGGCCTCCTCGCGGCGGCTGCGGCCCAGCGAGGGCAGGTTCTTGATGTTCTGACGCGAGAGCACGAGCGCCACGGGACGATGCTCCTCCAGCGCCATTTTCCATGCGGCCACCGTCTCCTCGGCGTCGGCCGGACGCAGCACGAGCATCGAACGCTCGCCGCGGTGGTTGCGCAGGTGCTCCATCAGACGGATCTGCGCCTCGTGCTCCACGGGCTGGTGCGTCGGACCGTCCTCGCCCACGCGGAACGAGTCGTGCGACCAGACGTAGATCACGTGCAGGTGCATGAGCGCCGACAGACGCACGGCGGGCTTCATGTAGTCCGAGAAGACGAAGAACGTGCCGCAGGCGGGGATGACGCCGCCGTGCAGCGCCATGCCGTTCATCACGCAGGCCATCGTCAGCTCCGACACGCCGGCCTGGAAGAAGCGGCCCGTGAAGTCGCCCTTCGCGAACGCCTTGGTCTTCTTGAGGAAGCCGTCGGTCTTGTCCGAATTCGACAGGTCGGCCGAAGCCACGATCATGTTCTCCACCTTCTCGGCATAGAGCCCCAGCATCGCGGCCGAAGCGGCGCGCGTGGCCACGTCGGCCTTCATCTCCACGGTCTTGTAGTCGATTTCCGGCAGTTCGCCCGAGAGGAATCGGTCGAGTTTGCGCGCCAGGTCGCGGTTGGCCGTGCGCCAGCTCTTCTCCACTCCGGCCTGCGCATCGCTCCACGCCTCCAGCTCCGTACGGCGCTGCGCGAAGAGCTGCTGCACGTCGTCGAAGATCGCGAACGGGTTCTCGGGATCGCCGCCCAGGTTGCGGATCGTGGCGGCCACGTCGGCACCCGCCGCGCTGAGCGGCTGTCCGTGGGTCGAAACCTGATCCTCGAAACTGCCGCCGTCGGCCGTGCGGGCGCCCTTGCCCATGACCGTACGGCCGATGATGAGCGTCGGACGCTCCGTCTCGGCATGGGCCGTACGGAGCGCGTCGCGCAGCGCGTCGAAGTCGTGGCCGTCCACCGACAGCACGTTCCAGCCCCACGAGCGGTATTTCATCGCCACATCCTCCGTGTCCACCTCATCGACCTTGGTCGAGAGCTGCACGTTGTTGGCGTCGTAATACATGATGAAGTTCGCCAGTCCGAGGTGTCCGGCGATGCGGCCCACGCCCTGCGAGATCTCCTCCTCGACGCCGCCGTCCGAAATGTAGGCATAGGTCTTGTGCGCCATCCACTCGCCGAAGCGCGCCGCCATGAAGCGCTCGGCGATCGCGGCGCCCAGCGCCATGGCGTGACCCTGGCCCAGCGGACCCGAGGTGTTCTCCACGCCGCGCAGCACGTCCGCCTCGGGATGACCCGGCGTCACGCTGCCCCACTGGCGCAACGACTTGAGGTCGTCGAGCGAGTAGTTTCCGGCCAGTGCCAGCACCGAGTAGAGCATCGGCGACATGTGGCCCGGATCGAGGAACAGACGGTCGCGGAAGGGGTAGTCCATCCGCCGCGGATCGTAGCGCAGGAATTCCGCATAGAGCAGAGCGATGAAGTCGGCACCGCCCATCGCGCCGCCCGGGTGGCCCGATTTCGATTTCTCGACCATGGCCGCCGCGAGGATGCGGATGTTGTCGGCTGCACGCAACAGTGAAGGATTGTTAGTAGACATATTGTGGTTGAATGTTTGTTTTCGCATGACGAAGATAATCATTTATCCCCTCATCCGACCCTTTTCAGTTCCAAAAAATTCGATTTTTCGATTTTTTTCTTCGCATCGTCCAACGTAACGGTGTATTTCCGGGTGTCGGTCGAGGGCAGTTCGTACATCGTATCCATCATCACCGCCTCGCACAGCGACCTGAGGCCGCGGGCGCCGAGCTTGTACTCCACGGCCTTGTCCACGATGTAGTCGAGCACCTCGTCGTCGAAGCGCAGCGTCACGCCGTCCATGGCGAACAGACGCTCGTACTGCTTGACGATGGCGTTGCGCGGCTCGGTGAGGATCGAGCGCAGCGCCTCGCGCGTGAGCGGACGCATCGACGTGAGCACCGGCAGACGCCCCACCAGCTCGGGAATCAGACCGAACGACTTGAGGTCCTGGGGCGTGACGTATTGCAGGAGGTTGTTGCGGTCGTAGCGCTCGCTCGTGGCGCGGCCGTAGCCCACGGCGCTCGCATTGAGCCGTCGGGCGATCTGGCGCTCGATGCCGTCGAAAGCGCCGCCGCAGATGAAGAGGATGTTGCGCGTATTGACCTGGATGAACTTCTGGTCGGGGTGCTTGCGGCCGCCCTGCGGCGGCACATTGACCACCGTGCCCTCCAGAATCTTCAGCAGCGCCTGCTGCACGCCCTCGCCCGACACGTCGCGCGTAATGGAGGGGTTGTCGCCCTTGCGGGCGATCTTGTCGATCTCGTCGATGAAGACGATGCCGCGCTCGGCCTGGGCCACGTCGTAGTCGGCCACCTGCAACAGACGCGAGAGGATGCTCTCCACGTCCTCGCCCACGTAGCCCGCCTCGGTGAGCACCGTGGCGTCCACGATGGTGAAGGGCACCTTCAGCAGCCGCGCGATGGTACGGGCCATGAGGGTCTTGCCCGTGCCGGTGGGGCCCACGAGCACGATGTTCGACTTGTCGATCTCGGCCTCCTCCTCGCCCGGAGCGCCGAGCAGGCGTTTGTAGTGGTTGTACACGGCAACGGACAGGTAGCGCTTGGCCTCGTCCTGGCCGATCACGTACTGATCGAGGAACTCCTTGATCTGCACCGGCTTGAGCAGGTCCTCGCGACGCAGGGGCGCCGCTTCGCCGCGGCCGTGCGAACGCAGGTCGTGCTCGGCGATCATGCGGTAGGCGTTCTCCACGCACTGGTTGCAGATGTTCGCCCCGTCGGGGCCCGAGAACATCACCTCGACATCGGCGCGGCGCTTGCCGCAAAACGAACAGCAGTCGCCGTTGCGCTGCGTCGTGTTGTTGTTTTTCGTATGATGGGTCATTTGTTCGTTATCCTTTTGGCAATCCAATATTCAATTCGTCCGCATCGCACGGAGGAGGTTTTTCGGCCGCTCCCCGCATGCGCAGTGTCCGCTCCTCGTACCGTCCCCGGCGCCGCATGAGCAATGCCCTGTTCGCTCCCCCGCACTTCGGCCGCCGCAACCGCAATACCGCCCATTTCCAAGGCTCCCGCCGGCCCCGCCAAGCATCCGCCCGTTTCCCAGGGCACCTGCCCGACCCGCCAG
>VSOO01000021.1:8792-13462 GCA_009774895.1 Alistipes sp.
CCCGCCAGCATACGACCGGTCCCAAAGCTCCCGCACGCACCGCCACACGGACGCACGGATGCACGGACGCATCCCCGGCACGGCGGCACCGGCATCCGGCATCCGGCATCCGGCATCCGGCATCCGGCATCCGGCATCCGGCATCCGGCATCCGGCAAAAAAGGGCTGCGAATTACTTCGCCCGCTTGGCGAGCACCTCGTCGATCAGACCGTAGACGCGGGCCTCCTCGGCCGTAAGCCAGTAGTCGCGGTCGGCATCGCGCTCGATCTTCTTCACGGGCACGCCCGAGTGCAGCGAGAGGATCTCGTACAGCTCGCGCTTGGTCTTCATGATCTCGCGCGCCGTGATCTCGATGTCCGAGGCCTGGCCCTGGGCACCGCCCAGCGGCTGGTGGATCATCACGCGCGAATGGGGCAGTGCCGAACGCTTGCCCGCGGCGCCCGCCGTGAGGAGCACGGCGCCCATCGAGGCCGCCAGCCCCGTGCAGATGGTCGCCACGTCGCACCCCACGAGCTGCATCGTGTCGTAGATGCCCAGTCCGGCCGAAACCGACCCGCCGGGCGAGTTGATGTAGATCTGAATATCCTTCCCGGGATCGGCCGATTCGAGAAAGAGCAGCTGGGCCTGGATGATGTTGGCCGCGTCGTCGTAGATCGGCGCCCCGAGGAAGATGATGCGGTCCATCATGAGCCGCGAGAAGACATCCATCGTAGCCACGTTCAACTGACGCTCCTCGATGATCGTGGGCGACACGTAGGAGGCCGCGATCGAGCGGTAGTCGTGCAGGCGGAGCGAGCTGATGCCGCAGTGCCCGCGTGCGTACTTTTCAAATTCGGATTCCGACATATTCGTTTGCTTTTAGCTGACGTTCACGCGCCCCGGAGCGGTCCGAACCCCGTTCGGCACCCCCCCCGGCACACGGAAAACGTCCGTATTGTTCGTTTCGACAAAAGGAGAACTCTGTGGAGCGATTGCAAAAATCAAACCCACAGAGTTCGAAACCATGTTATTTCCGCAGAATACTACAGCGCACGGGCCAGCGCGGCGAACTCGTCGGCCGGGATGCTCTTCTCGGTCACGTCGATCTTCGACTTCACGGCCTCCACGACCTTCACCTCGTAGAGCTTCTCGTAGATCTTCTGTCCCTGCTCCTTGCTCTCAAGAATCTGCTTGGCGTAGCCCTCCAGCATCTCGTCCGGAGCCGACGGCATGCCGTACTGCGCGAACTGCGACTGCGCGAGCGCCTTGGCCTCGGCCGTAGCCTCCTCGCGGCTCACGCCGATGTTCTCCTCCTTGATGAAGTGCTTCTGGAGGTAGTTCCAGGTGAACATCTTCAGGAACTGCTCGAAGTCCTTCTCGATCTCCTCCATCGAGTACTTGCCCTCGTTGATGGTGTAGAGCCAGCGCTTGAGGAACGCCTCGGGCATCTTCAGACCGGCCTTGGCGATCAGGTAGTCGCGCAGCTGCAACGTGAAGAGGTAGTCGCTCTCGCGGCGCAGCTCCCTGCCGATCTCGGCATCGACGAACGCGTCGAGCTCGGCCTCCGAAGTCACGTTGCCCGCGGGGAACGCCATCTTGAAGAACTCCTCCGTCAGCTCGGGGTCGGCGAAGCGGCGGATCTTGGTGATCTCAAGCGTGAATTTCGGGTCGATGCCCTCCAGCTCGTTCTCCTTGACCTGGAGTACGGCGGCACGCTGCGACGGGTTCTTGTACAGCTCGTTCACATCGACCGTCGTCTTGTAGCCCACCTTCTGGCCGATGAAGGGCTTGCGCTCCTCCTCCGACATCGACACCAGACCCACGTAGGCGTCCTCCACCTGCATCGTGCCGTTGTCGAGCGTCACGCTCAGGGCCTCGTCCGCGGTCACCTCCTCGGCATCGACCAGACGGCCGAAGCGGCGCAGGAAGTTGGCGCGGTAGTCGTCGTGCATCTTCTTCTCGACGGCGATGGCGTTGTAGGTCAGCTTATCCTCCTTCGAGAGGGCGAGTCCGACGGCCGGAGCCTCGCCGATCTCGAACACGAACTCGAACTCGGTGCCGTTCTCGAAGTCGAAGTCGCCCTGCTCCTCCGACGGGATCACGTCGCCCAGGTAGTCGATGTTCTCCTTCTGGAGATACTCGAACACGGCGTTCGAAGCCGTGCGGTACGACTGCTCGGCCAGCACGCCCTTGCCGTACATCTTCTTCACGATGCCCATGGGCACCATGCCGGGGCGGAAGCCCGGGATGTTGGCCTTGCGCTTGTACTCGCGGAGCGACTTCTCGACCGCCTCGCCGTAATCCTGCTCGCCCACGGTGACCCGGATCAGCGAGGTGTTCTGTTCGCGTTGTTCTCTTACGATATTCATAATTGTATGCTGTTTTGTTATTTTCCTTTTATCTGCGAATCGGCCCGCAAAGATATAATTTTATCGCCAAGAATGAAAAAAATCCGGGCTTAATTCTCGATCCATCCGCGCAGCAGCTCCTCCGCCTCGCGGCGCATCGGCTCGGGCAGCGTGGCGATGCGCGTGCGGTGGTCGCCGCCCGGCTCTACGAAGACCCTCATGTTGCGCTTGCCGGGCACGACGCTCCAGGCCGCGCCGGGCGCCGTCCACGGATCGTCGCCGCCGTAGACGAAGATCATGCGCGGATCGTTGCGCCGCAGGTAGCGCGAAACCTTGCGGCAGAGGCGCTTCGAGAAGCGCACGTCGCGCAGCTCCTCGGGCAGGAAGATACGGCGCAGGTAGTCGTCGGTCGTCCGGAGCACCGTCACGTCGCGGAACGGCTCCAGGTCGTAGGGATAGTAGCCCAGCTCGCGCGCCGCCTGCACGAAGAAGGAGGCGATGGAGCTGTTGCGGTCGAAATATCCGGGACCGGAGGTGGCCAGCAGGTGGCTCAGCATGCGCTCGTCGTCGGCATCGGCCGCGGGGACCGTCGCAGGATCCTTGCCCCACTGCCAGAACGACACGGCGTACTCCAGCACGCAGTAGTCGAAGATCTCGGCCAGCGGCAGGCGGAACGAGTAGCCGTGGCTGCGGCAATACTCCCCGAACGCGGGCAGCAGGCGCTCGCGGCGGCGCATCAGCTCGACCTGGTAGGCCTCGACGGCGGCGCGGGCTTCGGGCGTGCCGATCTGCGCCATGAAGGGCGCGAAGCGGTCGTCCTCGCGCGCCGTGCAGAGCGGGCCCACGTAAGGCACGTAGGCATCGACGTCACCGGGGAAGAAGGCGGCGTAGAGCATGGTCGTGGTGCCGCCCTTGCTGATGCCCGTGGCGATCCACTTGCCCGCATAGAGGTTGCGGAAGAGCTCCACGATGCGGTGCAGGTCGTGGGCCGAATTCTCGGCCGTGAGGTAGCGCCAGTCGCACGGCTCGGGCATCGAGCGGTCGAAGTAGCGGTGCTCGACGAAGACGATGTTGGCGTCGAGCAGCTTCGAAAGCTCGTCGCGGTAGCCCTCCGGCAGCGCCATGCCGGCGCCGTAGCCCTGGGTGACCACTACCGTGGGGCGGTCGTAGCCCACGTGCATCAGCACCACGCGCTGGCCGAAGGTGCCGGCGGCGGGCTTCTTCCAGTCGAGGGGCTGCTCGACCATCAGTTCGTACTTCGCGGCGAACTCGCCCGCTTTTAGGGGCCGGATTTCGGTTATGCCGCCGAGCGTTTCGAGGCGCAGACGCACCGGATCGACCACCTCGCCGGCACGTACGCCCGACAGCACCAGAAGCAGCAGGCAGAACAGGGACAGACGTTTCATCATCGTTAGCATGGTTTTAGCGAATACAAAAGCAACCGCACGCCCCGGCGTTCCCGCACCCCGGCTCCTGCCGGCCGGCCGCAGGCCGCAGACACCCCTCCGCCTCGCACGAGGCCTCCGGGCGGGTGCCCGGACAGAAACCGCCGCGGGTCGATTGCGGCGCAAAGATAACGAAAAACGGACGGAAAAACAAGAAATCGGCGGCACCGCATTGCCCGTTGGGCATTGTTTCGTATCTTTGCGGGAATTATACGCATACGCAACATGAGGAGATTATTCATCGCAACGGCGTCCGCGGCGCTCGTCGCGGCATGCGGCGGCAGCGCGGCCCGCGCCCCGAAGCCGCAGCACGACACGGCCCCCGCGGCTCCGGAGCACTATACCTACGTCGTCCGCAACGCCTACCCCCACGACACCGACCGCTACACGCAGGGATTGCAGTACGTCGATGGCGAACTGTGGGAGGGCACGGGCGAATACGGCCGCTCGCGCCTTCTGCGCACCGACCTCGCGACGGGCCTCACGCACGAAGTGGCGCGCCTGCCGCGCAGCGAGTTCGGCGAGGGCATCGCCGTGCTGGGCGACCGGGTCTACCAGCTCACCTGGCAGGAGAACAAAGCCTACGTCTACGACCGCAGGAGCGGCGCCCGATGCGGCGAGTTCCGCTATCCGGGCGAGGGGTGGGGGCTGACCACCGACGGCACGAAGCTCTACATGTCCGACGGCACCGAGTACATCCACACGGTCGATCCGGAGACCTTCCGCCGCGAGCGGAGCGTGGCCGTGACCCTCGACGGGGCGCCCGTGCGCATGATCAACGAGCTGGAGTGGATCGACGGAAAGATATGGGCCAACGTCTACCTCACGGACCAGCTCGCCGTGATCGACCCCGCCACGGGGCGCATCGAGGGCATCGTCGATCTGACGGGGCTGCTG
>VSOO01000210.1 GCA_009774895.1 Alistipes sp.
CTCCCCAACCCCGCGCAGCCGCGCACCTCGTTCGACGAGGAGGCGCTCGACGAGCTGGCCGACTCGATCCGCCAGCTGGGGCTCATCCAGCCCATCACCGTGCGGCGCAACGGCGACGGACGCTATACCATCATCAGCGGCGAACGCCGCTGGCGCGCGGCGCAGCGTGCCGACCTGCGCCACCTGCCGGCCTACATCCGCGAGGCCGACGACGAAAACCTCCACGCCATGGCCCTTGTGGAGAACATCCAGCGCGAGGACCTCAACGCCATAGAGATCGCGCTCGGCATGCAGCGCCTGATCGACGAATGCCACCTCACGCAGGACGCCCTCTCGGAGAAGATGGGCAAGAAGCGCTCCACCGTGGCCAACTACATCCGTCTGCTGAAGCTCCCCGACGAGGTGCAGTACGCCCTCAAGGAGGGGCTGATCTCGATGGGGCACGCCAAGGCCATTGCCGCGGCACCCGAGGAGCACCGGCTGCGCGTGCTCAAGCGATGCGTGCGCAAGGGGCTCTCGGTGCGTCAGACCGAGGAGCTGGCCCGCCGCATGTGCGCCCTGGCCGAAGCGGCGGCCGACCCCGCGGCGGCAGGCGAGGAGGAGGAATATCCCGAATCCTACACCCGCCTGGTCGAGCAGCTCGAACGGGTCTTCTCGGACCAGATCGCCATCCGCCGCACCAAAAACGGCGGCGGCCGCATCGTCATCGGGTTCACGGACGACGCCCAGATCGAACAGTTCCTCCGACGTTTCACCGCACGCTGATGCCGCATCCGATGAAACGAAGGCTGTCGCTACTCCTGCTGATGCTCTGCACCGCACTGACCTGCGCCGCACAAGGCGGCGTGCAGATCCGCCGCGGCCCCCGCACCCTCGTGCGCGGAGGCACCCTGTCGCGTCCCGACACCCTCGCGCGCGCTCCGCAGCCGGCGGACACGGCCGCCGCAGGCGCCGCACCGTCCGGCCTGCTTCTCGACTCGCTCGCCCGCATGCTGGCCGCCGACTCCGCAAGCCGCATCGCCCCCGACTCGCTCGGACGGCTCCTCGCCTCCCCCGACTCCGCGGCCTACGAGTCGCTGCGCGGGACGCTGCCCGCCGAAAAGGAGGCCGCACGCACCCTCCTCGACTCGCTGCGCACCGTGAGCCGCACGGCGGACGCACCGCCCGCCGTGCCCGGAGACGACGAGCTGGTGCCGATCGACCCGGCACGCCTCGACTCGCTGAGCGCCGTGCCGCCGCAGGTCGCACGCACCGAGCCGAACCGCCGGGGCCGTCTGTTCAGCGACTCCATGTCGCTGTCGAAGGTGTGCTGGACGACGGCCGTACTGCCCGGCTACGGCCAGATCTACAACAAGCAGTACTGGAAGCTGCCCATTCTCTACGGCACGCTGGGCGCCGGAATTGTAATGTTGATCCACGAGAACTACACCTACCGCCCCCTCAAGCGGGCCTACGACGAGATGGTGGACCGCGGCCTCGGCCGTTCGCCCGCCTTCGAGACCATCCAGGAGCGGATGATCCGCAGCAACACGCGGCGCCAGCTCTACCTCGGGGGCGCCGTGGCTTCGTACCTCTATTTCATCGGCGACGCCGCGGTGAGCTACGCCACCAACGACGTCTCCGACGTGAAAAAAGCCACCACGCTGGCCTGCATCTGCCCCGGCGCCGGCCAGATATACAACAAAAGCTACTGGAAGGTGCCTTTCGTGGTCGGCGGATTCGCCGCCATGATCTACTGCATCGACTGGAACAACCGCGGCTACCAGCGTTTCAAGACGGCCTACGCCCGCCGTGCGCGCTACGAAAACGACCCGACCAGCTACACGGGGCCGCTGACCGGCGACATGAGCATACAGGCCAAGACGCTCAAGACCTACAAGGACAGCTACCGCCGCAACCGCGACCTCTGCATCATCCTCACGGCCGGCCTCTACGTGCTCCAGATCGTCGATGCGCACGTGGACGCCCACCTCAAGGACTACGACATCTCGGACGACCTCTCGATGGACCTCGAACCGATGGTCGATTACCCCTACGTACCCGGAGCCGGCGGCCACCGCCCCGTCTTCGGATTCAACCTGAACTTCAATTTTTAGCCATGACCCGACTTCTTTTCCTGGCGCTGTCGCTCGTCGTCGCCTGGTCGCCGGCCGATGCCGCCGCCCGCCGCCCCCGCAAAAAGCGGATCGCCGCCGAGACGGCCGCACCCGCACCGGCCGCACCTCACCCCGAGGCGCCCGCAGTCGTCCCGACCGCCCCCGAGCC
>VSOO01000211.1 GCA_009774895.1 Alistipes sp.
CTACCACCATGCATCTTTTCGCCTACCATCCGGGCTCGATCCCCAGCGCCGTGTGGATAGGCAAGAAATACTACGGTGTGGACATCCGCGAGCACGGCAGCCGCAATGCCGGCACGACGAACATGCTCCGCGTGCTGGGGCGCCGTGCGGCCGTGCCGGTCTTCGCGCTCGACTTCCTCAAGGGCTTCGTTGCCGTGACCCTCATCGAGCTGCTCAAGTACGACGAGCACGTGGGCGACATCTGGATCATCAACCTCAAGATCGTGGCGGTCTTCGCCGCGGTCCTGGGCCACATCTTCCCCGTCTTCGCCGGATTCCGCGGCGGCAAGGGCGTGGCGACCCTCGTGGGCGCCATCACGGGCATCTACCCTCCCGTCGTGCTGCTCTGCTTCGGCGTATGGTTCGGGGTGCTGATCGTCTCGCACTTCGTGTCGCTGGCCTCGATGGTCGCCGGATGCTGCTTCCCGGTCTTCACGCTGCTGTCGCCCAAGGTGAACGAGTCGGCGCCGTTCGTGATCTTCTCGTTCGCGATCGCCGTGCTGCTGATCTTCACCCACCGCAAGAACATCGACCGCCTGAAGGCCGGAACCGAGTCGAAGATATACATCTGGCGTCCGCGGAATGCCCGTGCGAAGGGCGGCGGACAGGGTCCGGAGGCCGGAAAACAGTAATCACATCCAAAACGCGAACCGCATGTTGAACGACAACCTCATACAGCTCTATGCCGCCAGCTTCCGCGCGAATTTCGATCTGCCGGCGCTGACCGACTATTTCAAGGAGGAGACCTTCACCTACGGCGGTGCGGCGGCCGAAATCGCCCGCCTGCATCTGCTTTTCCGCGAACTGGGCATCGTGCCGGGCGACCGCATCGCGCTGATCGGCCGCAACAATCCCCGCTGGTGCATCACCTACCTGGCGACGATCGCCTACGGCGCGGTCATCGTGCCCATTCTCCAGGACTTCCATCCCAACGACGTGCACCACATCATCAACCATTCGGAGAGCCGCCTGCTCTTCCTGGGCGACAACTTCTGGGACGTGATCGAGGAGGAGCGCATTCCGCAGGTGGAGGCGGTCTTCTCGCTGACCGATTTCCACGTCGTCTTCGAGCGGACCGGAGGCCGTGCCGCCCGGTTCGTGCAGGAGCTGCCCGAGCGCTTCCGCGCGGCCTATCCGTGCGGCTTCGGCCCCGAGGACATCGCCTATCCCGAGGTGGAGAACGGGCGAATGGTGCTGCTCAACTACACGTCGGGCACCACCGGCCACTCGAAAGGCGTCATGCTCACCGTGAACAACCTCACGGGCAACGTGCTCTTCGCCCGCGATGCGGTCAATACCCGCACCGGAACGCGCTATTTCCAGCGGGGCGGCCGCACGCTGTCGTTCCTGCCGCTGGCCCACGCCTACGGCTGCGCGTTCGACTTCCTGGCGCCGCTGGCCGTGGGCGGCCACATCACCCTGCTGGGGCGCATACCCTCGCCCAAGATCCTGATCGAGGCGATGCAGGTCGTGCGGCCCACGGTCATCTGCTGTGTGCCGATGATCCTGGAGAAGGTCTACCGCAAGCAGGTGCTTCCGCTGCTCGAACAGGGTCCGATGAGCATCGCGATGAAGGTGCCCCTGCTCAATACGGCCATCCATTCGGTCATCCGCAAGAAGCTGATGGATGCGTTCGGGGGCGAGGTGAACATCTTCATCGTGGGCGGCGCCCCGATGAACCAGGAGACCGAGGCGTTCCTCATGAAGATCCGCTTCCCGATCACGATCGGCTACGGCATGACCGAATGCGCCCCGCTCATCAGCTTCACGCCCGACAACGAATTCAAGGCCGGGTCGTGCGGCCGCTTCCTGAGCGACTACCTTGAGGTGCGCATCGACTCGGACGATCCGGAGCATCGCGCCGGCGAGATTCTCGTGCGCGGCGAGCACGTCATGACGGGCTATTACAAGAACGAGGAGGGCACGGCCCGCGTGCTCGACCCCGACGGCTGGCTCCACACGGGCGACATGGGCACCATGGATCCCGACGGCACGCTTTACATCCGCGGCCGCTCGAAGACGATGATCCTCAGCGGCAGCGGCCAGAACATCTACCCCGAGGAGATCGAGGACAAACTCAACAACATGTACCTCGTGCTCGAATCGCTGGTGCTCGACTGCGGCGGCCGTCTGCGGGCGCTCGTGGTGCCGGACTACGACCAGGCCGAGCAGGAGGGGGTGGACAAAGAGCAGCTGCCGGCGATCATAGAGCGCAACCT
>VSOO01000212.1 GCA_009774895.1 Alistipes sp.
ATCTAAGGCGAAGTCAAAGGTACGAATAAGCGAGGGCGCAAAAGCAAGCCTGCTTGCATTTTGCCGAGCGGGAGTATCTAAGACGAAGTCAAAGATACGAATTCGTTGGGTGCAAAAGCAAATTCATTTGCGTTTTTGCCGCGCGGGAGCGGCCGCGGCGGAGCCTAAGACGGAAAAGTCAGTGCGGAGCCCCGATGATTTTTCCATCGGAATGCATCGCGGCAACCGGTGTGCCGGCAAGCAGCATCTCAAAGGGAACCTCTCGGCAAGTAACGTCCCGCACGACGGGGTGCGTCACGGCACGGAAGGCTCCAGCCACTCGGTGGCGGTCTGTGTGCCGGGCACTTCGACGACCAGGTGCGAGAACCAGCCGTCGTCGGCTGCGCCGTGCCAGTGTTCGACTCCGGCCGGGACCGTCACCGTGTCGCCGGGCCGCAGTTCGCGCACCGGCGCTCCCCGCTCCTGGTAGAGTCCGCGCCCCGCCACGGCCACGAGGATCTGACCGCCGCCCGCGGCGGCGCGATGGACGTGCCAGTCGTTGCGGCAGCCGGGCGCGAAAGTCACGTTGAACACCCTGGCATCGCTCGCTACGCTGAGCGGCGCAAGGTAGCTGTCGCCCGAAAAATGCGCGGCATAGGCCGTATTGGGCTCGCCGAGCGGGAAAATCGACTCCCGCGCGAAAGCCGCACGCCCGCCGTCGGACGCCTCCTCGCCGGCCGGCTCGCGCCACACCTCCTTCGCGAGGCGGAATGCCGCCCACGCCTTGGGCCAGCCCGCATAGAAGCCGATCTGCGTGACGACCTCCGCGATTTCGGAGCGCGTGACCCCGTTGGCGCGCGCCGCTTGCAGATGATACGTCAGCGAGGAGTCGGTAATCCCCTGGGAAACGAGCGATACGACGGTCACCAGGCTGCGGTCGCGCAGCCCGAGCCGGTCGGTGCGGCTCCATACCTCGCCGAAAAGCACGTCGTCGTTGAGCCGGGCGAATTCCGGCGCGAAGTCGCCGAGCTGCTCCCGCCCGGCGGTCTGTTTCACTTTGTTTTGCGCATTCATATTCAGTGGTACGATCAGGATCGCTCCGCACAGGGCGAGCGATCGGACAACAACGGATTTCATCGGTCTCGCATCGCTGCGGCTTCGGCAGGAACCGGCCGCTCCGCCGCGGGCTGCCCCATATGGCGGTTGAAAAAGCGCTCCAGCGCATCGAACGGAATGACATCCGTGCGATCGTAAAGGTCGGTGTGGCTGGCGCCCGGCACGATCAGCAGCTCCTTGTTCTCACCTTTCAGACTGCGGAACGCATCCTCGCCGAAGTAGCGCGAATGGGCCTCCCCGCCGTGCACGACCAGCACGGCGCTGCGGATCTCGCCGCCGTATGCCAGGATGGGCATGTTGAGGAACGACAGCGCCGAAGTGACGTTCCAGCCGTCGTTGGAGTTGAGTGACCGCGGGTGGTATCCGCGCGGCGTCTTGTAGTAGTCGTAATAGTCCCTCACGAACGGGGGCGCGTCGTCGGGCAGCGGATCGACCACGCCGCCCGCACGGGTCGCCGAACCGCGGCGCGCATCCTCCGTGCGCTGGGCGTTGAGCCGGCGGCGCAGTTCGTAGCGGGCGTCGGCATCCATCGCGTCGAAGTAGCCGCGGGCCGTCACGCGGCTCATGTCGTACATCGTGGAGGCCACCGTGGCCCGGATGCGCGTATCCATCGCCGCGGCGTTGATCGCGAAGCCGCCCCAGCCGCAGATCCCGATGATGCCGATGCGCCCGGGGTCCGTGTCGTCGCGCGTGGAGAGGTAGTCCACGGCGGCCGAGAAGTCCTCGGTGTTGATGTCGGGCGACGCCACGCAGCGGGGTTCGCCGCCGCTCTCGCCCGTGAACGAGGGGTCGAAAGCCAGGGTGAGGAAGCCGCGTTCGGCCATCGTCTGGGCATAGAGGCCCGACACCTGCTCCTTCACCGCGCCGAACGGCCCGCACACGGCGATGGCCGGCAGCGGGCCCGCTGCGTCTTTCGGAAGGTAGAGGTCGGCCGCCAGCACGATGCCGTAGCGGTTGCGGAAGGTCACCTTGCTGTGGTGCACCTTGTCGCTCAGGGGGAACGTCTTGTCCCAGGTTTCAGTCGGGCGTATCATGTCGTTTTCGTCGCTTGGTTCGTGGGAGAGGCAGGGTGCGGCGGTCGCGCCGAGCGCGAGCCATGCGGCCGCGAAGGCCGTAGCGAGGGTTGCTTTCATCGTTTCACGTATTATTATTA
>VSOO01000213.1 GCA_009774895.1 Alistipes sp.
CCGCAGTCGCGGAGAAGCCGGCAGGGGAGGAGGATCCCTTCCTGGAGCTCACGACCGACGAGGTCGCGGCTCCTGCGGTGCCCTCCGCCGCAACTTCCGCGCCCGGCAGGGTGGTGATGGGTGACGACGGACTGATCGAACTCGACCTCTCGGATGCCGTGGTGCTTCCGGATCCCGTGCCGGCAGCCGCTGCGGCTCGTCCGCAAGCTGCGCCGAAGCCGTCGGAGCCGGAGGACGGTCTGATGGAGGTGACGCTGCTCGGCGACGAGGAGCGCATCGCGCCCGCTCAGCAGATGAATGCGGCGGAGTATCCGTTGCTCGACTCCGAAGCGGCTCCCGCTGCCGCGGAGCCGGCGGACGATGAGACGCCCGCGCCGGAAGAGGAGGGAATCGTGGTCACCGTCGAGGAGCACGACGCCCCGATGATGTCCGAGGCGAGCATTCCGACCGAGGCCTACGACCCGCTCAAGGACCTTGTGAACTACCGCAAGCCCCCCGTCACGCTGCTCGAAGACTACCGCTCCGATTCGGAGGTGAGCGACGAGGAGATCTACGAGAACAAGTCGCGGATCGAGGAGACGCTCAAATATTTCGGCATTCCGATCCAGCGGATCAAGGCGACCGTGGGCCCCACCGTCACGCTCTACGAGATCGTGCAGGCGCAGGGCGTGAAAATATCGAAGATCCAGGGTCTGGAGAATGACATCGCCCAGAGCCTCAAGGCCCTCGGAATCCGCATCATCGCTCCGATTCCGGGCAAGGGCACCATCGGCATCGAGGTGCCGAACCGCGACAAGCAGGGGGTGTCTATGTAGTCGTCCGTGCGTTCGATGCGCTTCCAGGAGTCGAAAGCCGAGCTGCCCGTGGTGATCGGCCGCACGATCCAGAACGAGAACTACGTGTTCGACCTGGCCAAGATGCCCCACCTGCTGGTGGCGGGCGCCACGGGTCAGGGCAAGTCGGTGGGTCTGAACGCGATCATCACCTCGCTCCTCTACACGAAGCATCCCGCACAGCTCAAGTTCGTCATGATCGACCCCAAGATGGTCGAATTCTCGCTCTACGCCAAGATCGAGAAGCACTTCCTGGCCAAGATGGAGTCGGAGGAGGAGGCGGTCATCACCGATCCGAAAAAGGCGGTCTACACGCTCAACTCACTCTGCGTGGAGATGGACAACCGACTGGAGCTGTGTAAGAAAGCCGGGGCGCGCAACATCGCCGAGTACAACGATAAGTTCGTCGCCCGCCGCCTCAATCCCCAGCACGGACACCACTACCTGCCCTACATCGTGGTGGTGGTCGATGAGTTCGCCGACCTGATCATGACGGCCCGCGAGGTCGAGGCGCCCGTGATGCGCCTGGCCCAGAAGGCCCGTGCGATCGGCATCCACCTCATCATCGCCACGCAGCGTCCCGACGTGAAGGTCATCACGGGCGGCATCAAGGCCAACTTCCCCGCCCGCATCGCTTTCCGCGTGATGCAGATGATCGACTCGCGCACGATCATCGACCAGCCCGGCGCCAATCAGCTCATCGGCCGCGGCGACATGCTCTTCTCGAAGGACGGCGAACTGGTCCGCATCCAGTGCGCGCTGGTCGAGACGAAGGAGGTGGAGCGCGTGGTGGAGCACATCTCGAAACAGCAGAGCTACCCGGCGGCCTACAGCCTGCCCGACTATACGCCCGCAACGGGCAGCGAGCCCCAGACGGGCGGCGAGGGCGGCGCCCCCGTGAAATTCGATGCGCTCTTCGCCGAAATCGCCCGCACGGCGGTCTCGGGCGGCAGCATCTCCACCTCGATGATCCAGCGCAACTACGAAGTGGGCTTCAACCGCGCAGGCCGCATCATGCTCCAGCTCGAACGCGCGGGCATCGTGGGGCGGCAGGAGGGCGCCAAGCCGCGCGACATCCTCTACCACGACCTTCCGTCGCTGGAGGCGAAGTTGCAGGAACTGGGCCTTTTCTGAGCACGCGGCGTCTGATCCGCCCCCGAGGACCGCGGCTTGCGGTCCGGTACGGTGCCGTGCCGCAGCGGGGTGCCGCCGGGGCCTCCGGATGCGTGCGGATCATTGCGGCACCGCGAACCCGCCTGCTGGCGGCAGGGCCCCGTCGCCGGATGCGCAAGGGACGCGCAGGAGGTTCCGCCGAAAGCAATACGGACCGCGCGATTCCCGTTGATTTACAGGATCGCCCCCGTCCGATGCGAATCCGGCGGACAGGGGACCCGCAAGGCGGAGCAATACGCC
>VSOO01000214.1 GCA_009774895.1 Alistipes sp.
GCAGAATGCCCGGCACCCCGAAGCCGCGGCCCACGAACAACTCGCCCAGACGGGCGCCCGCACGGCCGCAGAGGTTCTCGACGGCCCCGTCGAAGCGGGGATCGTCGGCGCCGACGCCCTGCAATACGCTCTGGTCGCTGCTCCAGCTGATGAAGTAGAAGAGCACGGAGGCCGTGGCATACAACCCGATGAAAAATAGCAACAAACCGGCGATCCAGCGGGCGCTGTCGCCGTTGCTTCGCTGCGTGTTCTGTTTGCCGCCGGAGGATGTCGTATGTTTCGTTGCCATGTCTTTGGGATGATACCTGCGTAAATTCGCGCGAAGATACGGATTTTTTCCGATTCGGACAAAAAATCGGCCGATTTCGCTTGCGACCCGCAACGCGGGAAAGCCGCGAAACCCGTCGTCCGCATCCGCTGCGGCGCATTATGCAACGATCGTGCGCGGCCGAGCGCACCCCGCCCTGCCGGAATGAGCCCGGGCGGAGGCCGCCGGTATGAATTACGGAAACGTCGGGAGTCCCGGCACCGGCCGCAAAGGTTGCGGACCGGCATGCGCTCCGCTCCGGACGATGCGGCCCCGACGCGAGGAGCCGCACGGAAGCGGCATCGGTCAGCCCAGGGCCTTCGCGGCGAGCCGCCGGCGGTAGGCTTCGTCGGCGAAGGTGCGGAAATCGTACGTGGCCGCGTGGTCCTCCGAGGCCGCGAGGTCATGGAGCGCAAGCAGCTGCTCCACGCGGCGCGCCACCGCAGGCGACGGATCGACGATGCGGACGTCGCGACCGCCGATCACGCGGTCGAAGACGGGGTTCAGGAACGGATAGTGCGTGCATCCGAGCACGATGCGGTCGGCACCGCGGTCCAGCAGGGGCTCCACCACGCGCCGCACGCATGCCTCGGCTTCGGGAGTCGCCTCCAGGTCCTGCTCGACCAGCTCGACGAAGCCCGTGCCCGGCACGGCCAGCACCTCGACATCCTGCGCATAGCGTGCGGCGGTGCGGCGGAACAGCTCGCCGTCGAGGCTGCGCTCCGTGGCCAGCACGCCGACGATGCGGCTGCGGGTTTCGAGGCAGGCGGGTTTCACCGCCGGCTCCATGCCCACGATGGGCAGCGCGGCGTATTTCCCGCGCAGGAAGTCGATCGCCGCGGCCGTGGCCGTATTGCAGGCCACGACGACCAGCTTGCACCCCCACCCCGCCAGTGCCGCGACGGATTCGTCGGCCAGGCGCCGCACCTCCCCGGCCGGGCGGGAGCCGTAGGGACAGTTCTTGCCGTCGCCGAGATAGATCAGCGACTCGCGGGGCAGCAGGCGGCGGATTTCGCGCCACACCGTGAGACCCCCCATGCCCGAATCGTATACTCCTATGGGTCGGTTATTCGCCATCGCTCACCTCCTTTACGATCGTTTCGACCAGCTCCTCGTCCGTACGCCCCTCGCAGTCGATCACCGTGCGGGCCCGGGCATAGAGAGGTTCGCGCAAGGCCATGTCGCGGCGCATGAACTCCACGAGCTCCCCGTCGCTCAGCCCGGCGAGCTTCGGACGCTTCCGGCGTCCGTAGGGACTCAGCCGCCGCGCGATCTGCTCCGCCGTGCGGCGCAGGTAGACCGTGTGGCCCGCGGCGTCGAGCAGCGCGGCGTTGTCGCGCCACGCAGGCAGGCCGCCCCCCGTGGAGACGACGCAGCATGCGCCCTGCGACAGAATGCCGAGCAGCGCCTCGCGCTCCAGCGTGCGGAAGCGCTCCTCGCCCTCGTAGCGGAAGATGTCGGCCACGGCGGCACCCTCGTGCTCCTCGACCAGCGTATCCGTGTCGAAGAAGGGCACCCCGAGCCGCCGGGCCAGCTTGCGCCCCAGCGTGCTCTTGCCGCACCCCATGTATCCGGTCAGCAGTATGGGTTTCATCGTCCGATCCATCGTAGGCCAGCGTTCCGGCATCAGAAGAGATTGAGTTGCGCGGGATCGATGAGCGTCGCCTCGTCGCCCTGCGGACGCTCGATTTCGAGCGCCGCGGCGCCGGTCGGAGGCGTCTCCTCCTGCGGCCCGCCGGCTGCGGCGTCGGGCTCCGGTTCGAGGAACTCCAGCCGCTCCACCGGATGGGTGGTCAGCCGCTTGCCCTTGGCGCGGTGGCTCTTCACGCCGATGAATCCGTCGGCGTCGAGCTCCTCCGCAGGACGCGTTCCGCCGTACTCGATTCTCAGTCGTGTGCCCGCCGCCGACGTCATGCAGACGAAATCGCACTGCCCCGCC
>VSOO01000215.1 GCA_009774895.1 Alistipes sp.
ATGAAAGCCCTGATCATCGGCGCCGGAGGCGTCGGTACGGTGGTGACGCAGAAGATCGCCGCCAATCCCGTTTTCACGGACGTCATGCTCGCGAGCCGCACCAAATCGAAATGCGATGCCGTTGCCGCGGCCATCGGCGGCGGCCGCGTGAAAACCGCCCAGGTCGATGCCGACAACGTGGCCGACCTGTGCGCGCTGTTCCGCTCGTTCGGTCCCGACATCGTGGTCAATGTAGCCCTCCCCTACCAGGACCTTACCATCATGGACGCCTGCCTCGAATGCGGCGTGAACTACCTCGACACGGCCAATTACGAGCCCAAGGACGAGGCGCACTTCGAGTATTCGTGGCAGTGGGCCTACCAGGACCGCTTCAAGGCCAAGGGTCTCACGGCGATCCTCGGCTGCGGCTTCGATCCGGGCGTGACGGCGATCTTCACCGCCTATGCGGCCAAGCACCACTTCGACGAGATCCACTACCTCGACATCGTGGACTGCAACGCCGGCAACCACGGAATGGCTTTCGCCACCAACTTCAATCCCGAGATCAACATCCGCGAGGTGACCCAGAAAGGCCGCTACTACGAGAACGGCGAGTGGGTCGTGACCGAGCCCCACGAAATCCACAAGGCGCTGACCTATCCCGAGATCGGCGAACGCGAATCCTACGTGATCTACCACGAGGAACTGGAGTCGCTGGTGAAGAACTACCCCACGATCCGCCGTGCGCGTTTCTGGATGACTTTCGGCCAGGAGTACCTCACGCACCTGCGCGTGATTCAGAACATCGGCATGGCGCGCATCGACCCGATCGTGTACAACGGCGTGGAGATCGTGCCCATTCAGTTCCTCAAGGCGGTGCTGCCCGACCCCAAGTCGCTGGGTGCCAATTACCACGGCCAGACGTCGATCGGCTGCCGCATCCGGGGCGTGAAGGACGGCAAGGAGCGTACGTACTACATCTACAACAACTGCGACCACGAGCAGGCGTTCCGCGAGACCGGCACGCAGGCCGTGAGCTTTACCACGGGCGTGCCGGCGGCGCTGGGCGCTTCGATGTGGGCCAAGGGGCTGTGGCGCGGTGCCGGCGTGTTCAACGTCGAGGAGTTCGATCCCGATCCGTTCCTCGCCGAGCTGGGCGAACAGGGTCTGCCCTGGGTGGAGAAGTTCGACGTGGACCTGGAGGTCTGATTCTCCGGGCACACCGAAACATAGGATGAAGCCGTTTCCGACACACGTCGGAAACGGCTTTTTTCACTGCCTTGCCGTGCGGGGGCGACGGCCGCCGCTGGCCGGAAGGTGCGGGGGTATTCGCGTGCGGCCGCCGCGTCAGAAGGCCGTGCGCAGGAGCTCGTACAGCGCGGCGTTGGCCCGGTCGTTCCGGGCGACGCACCTTTCGTCGGCGATCGCCTCCTCGGGCGCATACTCGCCGCAGACGTCGGCGCCGAGCACTGTGCGGCGCAGCAGTAGACTGCGGAGCATGTCGCAGAGCTCCGGGAGCGTCGTCGTCCCCTGGTCCCAGTTGGTCGCGGCCCAATCCGGCGCGAGCACGTCCTTGTCCACCGAGACGTAGAGGGGCGTCGGATCCTCCCCCCCGGCGAAATGTCGCCATGCCGGGTCGTCCGGCGTGCCGCCGCAGAAGAGCACCCGCCCCGGATACTCCGCCGCAGCCTCCCGGTCTGCCGGCGCCCCCGCGACGCAGACCCGCCGAAGCAGCGGATTGCGGTCGAGCATGCGGCGCACCCACGAGCCGCACGACAGCAGGTCGCCGAATGCGGGCGGCTGCATGTCGGTGTGGCGGTCGAAAAGCACGAGGTCGAAGGGGCGGTCGATCCGATCGGTCCACAGCTTCGTGAGGTAGTGGTAGTTGCCCGAATCGAGGAAGTGCACGGCGCGCAGCGGATGGGGCGCCAGGCGCCGTGCGAGCTCGGCGGCGGCCTCGTCGTCGCAGTAGCAGTCCGTGCCGGTGAGGTCGGCGCACGGAACGACGGTCGCTTCGGCGGTGAAGGGCTGGCGGGCGTATATGCCCGTGAAATCGGTGACGATCATATCCTCGGTTGCTTTGGAGGGACAAAGATACGGTTAAGCCGAGAGCAAAAGCAAATTTATTTGCATTTTGCCGAGGCGGAGTATCTACGGCGCAGCCAAAGTACGGTTAAGCCGAGAGCAAAAGCAAATTTATTTGCATTTTGCCGAGGCGGAGTATCTACGGCGCAGCCAAAGTACG
>VSOO01000216.1 GCA_009774895.1 Alistipes sp.
CCAAAGAATGCTGAACGATTCGGCCGTCGCACGATGGACGGCCCTCGGACTCATCGCGCTGATGATGTTCTTCGGCTACATGTTCGTCGATGTGATGTCGCCGCTCAAGTCGCTGATCGAAACCTCCCGCGGCTGGGACAGCGGCACCTTCGGCACCTACGCCGCCTCGGAATACTTCCTCAACGTATTCTGCTTCTTCCTGATCTTCGCGGGCATCATCCTCGACAAGACGGGCATCCGCTTCACGGGTCTGCTCTCGGCATCGCTCATGGTGGGCGGCGCCGTCATCAAGTACGTCGGCATCACCGACTGGTTCCAGACCACGGGTATGTGTCAGTGGCTCGACAGCTGGTGGACCGCATTTCCGGGCAGCGCCAAGATGGCGTCGCTGGGCTTCATGATCTTCGGCTGCGGTTGCGAGATGGCCGGCACCACGGTGTCGAAGGCCATTGCGAAGTGGTTCAAGGGCAAGGAGATGGCCCTGGCGATGGGCCTCGAAATGGCCATCGCGCGCCTGGGTGTCTTCGCCGTGATGTGGATCGCGCCCCTCGTGTCGGCACGCTTCGACCAGTCGATCGTGGCTCCGGTGGCGCTCTGCACGGTGCTACTGATCGTGGGTCTGCTCTGCTACCTGATCTTCACTTTCATGGACCGCAAGCTCGACACGCAGCTGATCGCCGCGGGCCAGATGTCTGCCGAGAAGTCGGCGGACGAGGAGTTCCACATCTCCGACCTGGGCAAGATATTCTCCAGCCGCATGTTCTGGCTGATCGCCCTGCTGTGCGTGCTCTACTACAGCGCCATCTTCCCCTTCCAGCGCTATGCGCCCAACTTCCTCGAGGTGACGCTCGGCGTGGACGCCGCCACGGCGTCGCAGCTCTTCAGCTGCTTCCCCATCCTGGCCATGATCCTCACGCCGCTGCTCGGCGGCATGCTCGACTACCGCGGCAAGAGCGCCACGATGCTCATGCTCGGCGCCGTGATCATGATCGCCTGCCACCTGAGCTTCGCGTTCCTGCTGCCGCTCTTCCCGTCGAAGGCGCTGGCCGTGCTGATCGTCGTCGTGCTGGGCGTGTCGTTCTCGCTCGTACCCGCGGCCCTGTGGCCCTCGGTGCCCAAGATCATCGACGAAAAGATCCTCGGCTCGGCCTACTGCCTGATCTTCTGGATTCAGAACATCGGTCTGTTCCTGGTACCGCTGCTCATCGGCCTCGTGCTCGACGCCACGGGCGGCTACACCGTGCCGATGGTCATCTTCTCGTCGTTCGGCGTGCTGGCCTTCCTGTTCAGCCTCTGCCTCAAGGTCGAGGACAAGCGCAAGGGGTACGGCCTGGAAGAGCCCAACATCAAGAAATAACCGTTCGACCCGTTACACCGGGGAGGGCAGCCTGTGCAAGGCTGCCCTCCTTTTGCGTTTGCACCCCGGACGGCGGAGCTGCGGTTCCCATATATAATATGTTGCCGTGCGGCCGCCCCCTCCGGGTTCTGCCGCGGATCGTGCCGGCACCCGAACGATTCCCGGACGCACCGCCCGCCGCCCTACGCCTTCACCCGGTCGTAGAGCTCCAGAATCCGGCTGCACATCTCCTCCCACGAGAAGCGACGCCGCTCGACGACCATGTTTTCGCGGAACCCGGCGCCGGCGCCCGGGACCCACATGCGCTCGATGCCGGCGGCCACGGCGGCCGCATCGGGCTTCACGACGAAGCCCACGCGTCCGTCGGGCACGATTTCGGGCAGTCCGCCCACGTCGGTGACCAGCATCGGCACGCAGAACTGGTAGGCGATCTGCGTCACGCCGCTCTGCGTGGCCGTGCGGTAGGGCTGCACCACGAAGTCGGCCGCCGAGAAGTAGTACTTCACCTCGTCGTCGGGCACGAAACGGTCGTGCAGCACCACCTCGTGCACCATTCCGGCCCGGGCGATGCGGTCGAGGTAGGGCTGCGCGGAGGTGTAGAACTCGCCTGCGACGATCAGACGCCGCCCCCCGGTGCGCCCCGCACGCCGGAGCTGCGCCCAGGCGTCGAGCAGGATGTCGAGGCCCTTGTAGTCGCGGATCAGCCCGAAGAAGAGCGCATAGCGCATCGCGGGGTCGAGGTCCAGGTGCGCGCACGCCGCGTCGCGGGGCACCGGATCGCCGAAATTCTCGAAGAGCGGATGGGGCGAAAAGAGCGCCGGAGCGTCGGTATAGGCCCGGAGTTCGCCATGCACCTGCTCCGACA
>VSOO01000217.1 GCA_009774895.1 Alistipes sp.
GCCCAGTCGAGCGGCGAGGTGCTCAAGCCCGAGACCATAAACTACCGCACCTACAAACCCGAGCGCGACGGTCTGTTCTGCGAGCGCATTTTCGGTCCGGTGAAGGACTACGAGTGCCACTGCGGTAAGTACAAACGCATCCGTTACAAGGGCATCGTCTGCGATCGCTGCGGTGTGGAGGTGACCGAAAAGAAGGTGCGACGCGAGCGCATGGGCCACATTTCGCTGGTCGTGCCCGTGGTGCACATCTGGTATTTCCGTTCGCTGCCCTCGAAGATCGGCTACCTGCTGGGTATTCCGTCGAAGAAGCTGGAGGCGATCATCTACTACGAGCGTTACGTGGTCATCAACGCCGGTGCCGCTGCCGAGCAGGGCATCGAGCGGTTGCAGACCCTCTCGGAGAAGGAGTACCTCGACGTGGTGGCCGCCCTGCCGAAGGGCAACCAGGGCCTCGACAACGACGACCCGAACAAGTTCGTGGCCGAGATGGGCGCCGAGGCGATCTACACCCTGCTCAAGCAGGTGGACCTCGACTCGATGTCCTACGCGCTGCGCCACAAGGCCACGACCGAGACTTCGCAGCAGCGTAAGAGCGAAGCGCTCAAGTGCCTGAACGTCATCGAGTCGTTCCGTGCCTCGAACGGCCGCAACAAACCCGAGTGGATGGTGCTCAACGTGATCCCGGTGATTCCGCCCGAGCTGCGTCCGCTGGTGCCGCTGGACGGCGGCCGCTTCGCCACGTCGGACCTGAACGACCTCTACCGCCGCGTCATCATCCGCAACAACCGTCTGAAGCGTCTGATCGAGATCAAGGCGCCGGAGGTGATCCTGCGCAACGAGAAGCGCATGTTGCAGGAGGCCGTGGATTCGCTCTTCGACAACTCGCGCAAGAGCAATGCCGTGAAGAACGAGTCGAACCGGCCGCTCAAGTCGCTGTCGGACTCGCTCAAGGGCAAGCAGGGCCGCTTCCGCCAGAACCTGCTCGGTAAGCGCGTGGACTACTCGGCGCGTTCGGTCATCGTGGTCGGCCCCGAGCTGAAGATGCACGAGATGGGTATCCCGAAGGATATGGCCGCCGAGCTCTACAAGCCGTTCGTGATCCGCAAGCTCATCGAGCGCGGCATCGTGAAGACGGTGAAGTCGGCCAAGAAGATCATCGACCGCAAGGATCCGGTGATCTGGGGCATCCTGGAGAACGTCATCAAGGGCCATCCGGTGCTGATGAACCGTGCTCCGACGCTGCACCGTCTGGGTATCCAGGCATTCCAGCCCAAGCTGATCGAGGGCAAGGCCATGCAGCTGCATCCGCTGGCATGTACGGCGTTCAACGCCGACTTCGACGGCGACCAGATGGCCGTGCACCTGCCGCTGGGCAATGCCGCCATCCTGGAGGCCCAGATGCTGATGCTCGGATCGCACAACGTGCTCAACCCCGCGAACGGCGCGCCGATCACGGTGCCGTCGCAGGACATGGTCCTCGGTCTGTACTACATCACCAAGCCCCGCAAGGGCGTGAAGGGCGAGGGGCTCTGCTTCTACGGTCCCGAGGAGGCGATCATCGCCTACAACGAGGGCCGCGCCGACCTCCACGCTCAGGTCAAGTGCATGGTGAACGACCTGAACGAGGCCGGCGAACTGGTGCGCGTGCTCAAGGAGACGACCATCGGCCGCATCCTCTTCAACCAGGTGGTGCCCGAGGAGGTGGGCTTCATCAACGAGGTGCTGACGAAGCGTTCGCTGCGCGACATCATCTCGCTGGTGATGAAGAAGGCCGGTGCCGACAAGGTGGCCGCGTTCCTCGACGACATCAAGAACATGGGCTACCGCATGGCATTCCAGGGCGGCCTGTCGTTCAACCTCGACGCGGTGATCATCCCCGAGGAGAAGCAGAAGCTGGTGCAGGAGGGCTACGACCGTTCGGACGCCATCATGGAGGACTACAACATGGGTCTGATCACCAACAACGAGCGATACAACCAGATCATCGACGTCTGGACCAACATCAACTCGAAGCTGACCAAGGTCGTGATCGACACGCTGGTCAAGGACGACGACGGTTTCAACCCCGTATACATGATGCTCGACTCGGGTGCCCGAGGTTCGAAGGAGCAGATCCGTCAGCTGAGCGGTATGCGAGGTCTTATGGCCAAGCCGCAGAAGTCGGGTGTCGAGGGCGGTCAGCAGGTCATCGAGAACCCGATTCTCTCGAACTT
>VSOO01000218.1 GCA_009774895.1 Alistipes sp.
CTCGGGCGCGGTAAGGGCCCGGGCGGGGGCGCCCAGCAGCAGTGCGCCCAGCAGCAGGTACAGGGTCTTTTTCATGGCGTTCGGGTTTTTAGCGGTTGGGGTTGCTGCGTATGCGGTCGCTCTCGTCGATGCCCGAGACGATCTCCACGTCGATGCCGTCCGAGATGCCCGTGCGCACCTCGCGCCGTTCGAAAGTCTGCTCGGGAGCCTCCTCTTCCGAGGTCAGCACGTGCACCCAGGCCTTGTCGCCCTCGAACTCCACGCAGCTTTCGGGCAGCACGAGCACGCCTTCGCGGCGGAGGATCTCGATTTCGGCGTTGGCGCTGTATCCCGCCCGCACGAAGAGCGAGTCGGGAACCGCAGCGGCCGCCTTCACCTCGAAGAGCACGAGGCCGTTCTCCTCGGCGGCCTTGGGCGCCACGTACTCCAGCCGTGCGGCGAGCTCCACGTCCTGCATGGCGCCCACGGTCAGCCGCACGGGCATGCCGCTGCGGAGCTTGCCCACGTCCGTTTCATCGACCTTGCCGCGGAAGAGCATGTCCGACATGTCGGCCACGGAGGCGATGGTGGTGCCGTCGTTGAAGGTGTTGGCCTGGATGACCGAGTTGCCCTCCTTGACCGGCACGTCGAGGATCATGCCGTCGATGGTCGAGCGCACCTGGGTGTTGCTCTGCTCGCGGTAGCGGTTGGCGATGCCGTTGCGGGTGATTTCGAGGTTGTCCTGGGCGTTGCGCAGCTCCTCCTCGGCCTTGCGCAGGGCGGTGCGTCCCTGTTCGAACTCCTCGGCGGCCACCACGCCCTTGGCGTAGAGCGCGGCGGTGCGCTCCTGTTCGGTGCGGGCCTGGTCGAGCGAGAGGCGCGCCACCGCCACGCGCGACTCGGCGCTGTTGAGCGACGCCAGTTCGGGGATGACCTTCACCGTGGCGATCACCTCGCCCTTGCGGACGAGCTGTCCCGCCTCCTTGTGCAGTTCGGATACGATGCCTGAAATCTGGGGCTTGATGAGCACCTCGTCGCGGGGTTCCACCTTGCCGGTGGCCACGACCGTGCGGCGCAGCGTGTCGGTGCGCGGCGATACCAGGGAGTAGGTCGTGGTCTGCGGGCGGGTTTTCCGCCACAGGAACACGAAGGTCGAGAGCAGCAGGCCGACGAAGAGTGCGGCCAGGAGGATTTTGAGAAACTTTTTCATATGAGCGGGCTTTTGCGTTGTATTTTCTTCGGGTTCGGGCGGCAGCGGCGCGTCACTCCTCGCGTATGGCGTCCACGGCCTTGATGCTCAGTGCGCGCACTGCGGGTATGATGCCGGCCAGGAGGCTTCCGGCCAGGAGGATGGCCAGCGAGAGCATGCCCGTGGCGAAGGTGATCTGCCACGATACGCCCTCGACCGTCTCTTCGGGCGAGGCGGCGGCGTAGAGGGTGTCGGCCGCGGAGAGCAGGCCCACGCCCGCCGCGAGTCCCACGGTGCCGGCGACGAAGGTGAGGACGAAGCTCTCGGAGAGTATCTGTCCGATGATCGCCGCGGGCGGGGCGCCGATGGCGCGGCGGATGCCGATCTCCTGCGTGCGCTCCTTCACGAGCACCAGCATGATGTTGCTCACGCCCACGATGCCCGCCAGCAGCGTGCCCAGACCCACGATCCACGTGAGCAGGTCGATGCCGCGGATGAGCTTCATGGCGTTCTCGAACAGCTCGCCCATCGAGAGGACCCACAGCGCGCGCGGGTCGTCGGGCGCGATGAGGTTGCGGGCGAAGAGCGACTGCCGCACGGCGCGCTCGACCTCCGCGGGCGGCAGGGGGCGTCCGGCCACGGCGATGGCTTCCACCTTGTCGCCCCGGCCGAGGAGCTGCTGGGCCAGCGTCATGGGGATCGCGATCTGCGTCTCGGTGCTGCTGCCGACGTTGATTTCGCCCTTTTTCTGCAACACGCCCACCACGCGGAAGTAGGAGCTGCCCACCTTGATCGTGGCGCCCGAGGGGTCGCCGCCCTCGGGAAAGAGCTCGCGCCACACCTGGGTGCCGATCACGCAGACCTTGCGTTTGCCGGTCATGTCCATGTCGTTGATGTAGCGGCCGTAGAGGAGCGGCTGGGGGTGGATGCGCTGCATGGCGGGGCCGAGTCCCATGAGCGCGTAGCTGCCGCGCCGCTCGCCCCGCGTGCAGTCGTAGCTGCCG
>VSOO01000219.1 GCA_009774895.1 Alistipes sp.
CGTGTACGGCGGTATCGCCCGCCATGATGAATTTTTCGGTCATTGTCCTTTTGTTTTTTCGTGTCGTTTTTGTCCGGCGGACCCGGGGAGCGTCCGGTGCTGCGCCTCGGTCCGTCGTCGGCGGGGCGAGTGCCTGCAAACCTCCTGCAAACCTCCTGTGGGGCTTCGCGCCCGAAAACTGCGGCGCGCGGTTTGGCGGACCGCCGTCGTACGGTTCCAGCGTAGCCCCGTTCGCCGGAGGCCGCCCCGGTGGGGCTATGCGCCGAGGGTGTCGATGCGTCCCTCGAAGACCTTGCGTGCGGGTCCCGTGAGGCGGATGGCGGTGTAGCGGTCCGCGGCGGCATCGTATGCGAAGTCCACGCGGAGCGTACCGCCCGGCATGCGGACCTCGAAGTTGCTGCGGTCGGGTTGCAGCACGCGGTGCGCCACCAGGGCCGCGGCCGTGGCGCCGGTGCCGCAGGCCAGTGTCTCGGCCTCGACGCCCCGTTCGTAGGTGCGCACGCACAGCACGCCCGGAGCCGCCGCCTGCACGAAATCGACGTTCGTGCCCTGCGGGAAGCGCGCCGTGTCGTAGCGGAGCGCGCGGCCCGTGGCCGCCACATCGGCCTGCGCCACGTCGTCGGTCAGAAGCACGCAGTGGGGCACGCCCGTGTCGAGCGACCACCATCCGCCGCCGTCGGCGATGCGCTCCACGTCGATCATGCCGAGCGTGACGCTGCCCCGGTCGGGGCCCGTTTCGGTCAGCTGCGCGGTGTGAGGGCCGTCGAGCGAGTCGAAGTGCAGCTCGGGCCCTCCGATGCCGCGGTGGCGGGCGAAGAGCGCGAAGCAGCGGCCTCCGTTGCCGCACATCTCGCCCGGCGAGCCGTCGGCGTTGTAGTAGCGCATGGAGCAGTCGTATGCGTCGCTGCGGCCGAGGGTCATCAGCCCGTCGGCTCCGATGCCGAAGTGGCGGTCGCACAGTCTGGCAATCATTTTGCTGTCCGCAACGAATGCGGTGCGGCGCGTGTCGATCAGAATGAAATCGTTGCCTGCGCCCTCGTATTTCGCAAATTCCAGTTGCAAGGGTATCCGTATTTTTTCCGGATAACAAAAATACGAAAACTTCTGAAAGTTTTACTACTTTTGCGAAAGTAATTATATGCTTGCACGTAGCGA
The DNA here is from genome assembly GCA_009774895.1 of Alistipes sp. Taxonomy (GTDB): domain Bacteria; phylum Bacteroidota; class Bacteroidia; order Bacteroidales; family Rikenellaceae; genus Alistipes. The sequence goes on from VSOO01000219.1 coordinate 1,156, forward strand.
CGGTCCGGCCCTCCGATCTTTTGCCGCAAGCCCCGCCCCGGGCGGGGACTGCGGTGCGCGCTCCGCCCCGGCGGCACACGGCAGCGCCACCGGTCGGGACGGGGATGCGCCCCTGCGTCCCGCGGGGCGGCGGATGATCGCGATTGCGGGTATTTTCGAAAAGATTTCCGATTCATGAAGAGTGTGCTTCTCAAACATCGTTCGATCCGCAAGTTCCGGCCGGCACCCGTGCCCGCCGAGGTGATGCGCGGAGTACTGGAGGCGGCCGTGCGCGCCTCGACCTGCGGCAACATGCAGCTCTATTCGCTCGTGGTCACCTGCGACGAGGCGCTGCGCCGGCGTCTGGCGCCCTGCCACTTCAATCAGCCGATGGTCACCGAGGCGCCGTGCCTGGTCACGGTGTGCGCCGACGTGCACCGCTTCTCGATGTGGTGCGAGCAGCGTGACGCCGAGCCGGCGTTCGACAACTTCGAGTGGTTTCTGAATGCCGCCACCGACGCCCTGCTGGCGGCGCAGAACCTCGCCGTGGCGGCCGAGACGCAGGGCCTGGGCATCTGCTTCCTCGGCACCACGCTCTACACCGCGCGCGACATCGCCCGCATCCTCGACCTGCCGAAGGGGGTCATCCCCCTCACGACCGTCGTCGTGGGCTATCCCGACGAGGACCCGGGGCTGACGGACCGGCTGCCGCTCGAAGCCGTGGTCCACTACGAGAAGTATACCGACTACACCGCGGCCGAGATCGACGAGCTGTGGGCCGAGCGCGAGGAGTCGGAGCTTACGCAGCGCCTGCTCGCAGAGAACGGCCTGCCGAACCTGGCCCAGATATTCACGCGCAACCGCTACCGCCGCGAGGACAACCTGGCCGTGTCGCGGTCCTATTTCGAGTTGCTGCGCGAGCAGGGATTCTTCAACAACTGACGTACGATGCGGGCGGGACGGCTGTGTGTGTGTTGGGCGGGGGATTTTGGCTTCATCCCGTCTTGAGCGTTGACGCGCAGCATCCGGCG
>VSOO01000022.1 GCA_009774895.1 Alistipes sp.
GGGCGGGGAAACGGGGCTTGACCGGACGGGGGGGGTAGAGGTCGATTTCACCCTCCATGCTGTATCCGTTGTAGAAGCTCGACATCCACGACCAGCCGAAGAACGCGTCGAGCACCCACCGTTCGCGGAAACGCCACTCGTAGCCGGCGCACAGGCCGATCATCATGCCGTAGCCCTTGCAGTAGCGGTCCTCGAAGCGGAGGTGCAGGCCGTCGAGAAAGGGTTTCGACATGTCGAAGGCCATCATGCCGATGTTGGCCCCGAGGTACCATCCGTCGTTGTGGCCGCGGAAGTAGCGGCGGTATTCGCCCATGAGGATGCCGAAGGTCATGTGTTTGCCGCGGATCGAGTTCCAGGGCGAGACGACGATTTCGGCCTGCACGGTCGAGTGGGGCGACACGGCGAATTCGACCGCCGGGTTCACCACGCCCGCCAGGGCGTAGAGTCCGTTGAGTTTCACGTAGGTCTGGGCCGTCGCGGTGCGGCTGCCGGCGAGTGTCGCACACAGGGCGAGGAGTAGCAGGAGCGATTTTTTCATGTGGTATCGGTTGGGCGGTCCGCGGTCCGACGGGCCCGGTTCCGGCTTCGCGCGCCCGTAGCCGCGCAACGTGCGGCGCGGATTCGGCGACGGGTGCGGAACGCGTTCGGGGCATCGGCGTGCGGTGTCGCGTGCTGTTCTTTATCCGGTCTCAAAAATAGTACAAAAAATCGGGCTGAGGAAATATGGCGGAAATTTAATCCGCAGGCGTGCGGCGGCCGGCGGTCGGCAGCGCTGCGGGACCGGTCGGAACGTGCGGCCGGCGGGAAGAGCCGCGCCGCGGCCCGCGCCGTGTGCCGGCCCGGAAAAAAGCCCGCCGCCGGAACGCATCCGGCGGCGGGCGCGACCTGCGCCGCGTGCGGCGGTCAGACGGTCATGATCTCCTTCTCCTTGCGGTCGAGGGCTGCGTCGAGCAGCTTGGTGTACTTTTCGAGCACCTTCTGGATGCGGGTTTCGCCGTCCTTGGCCTCGTCCTCGGGCATGCCCTCCTTCTGGGCTTTCTTGAATGCCTCCAGGGCGTCGCGACGGGCGTTGCGCAGGCTGATGCGGCCCGTTTCGGCCTCGCCGCGCACCTGCTTCACGAGGTCCTTGCGGCGCTCCTCCGTCAGGGGCGGGATCGACAGACGGATCTGCTCGCCGTTGTTCGAGGGCGTGAGCCCGATGTTCGAGTCGATGATCGCCTTTTCGATGGGGCGCAGCATGTTCTTGTCCCAGGGCTGGATCAGAATCGTCTTGGCGTCGGGCACCGTGACGCTCGCCACGCCCGACACGGGGCTCTGCGAGCCGTAGTACTCGACCATGACGCCGTTCAGCACGTTGGGCGACGCCTTGCCGGCGCGAATGTTGAGCAGCTCTTCCTCCAGGTGGTCGATCGCTTTCTGCATCCGTTCGGACGCCTCGTTGAGAATAGTATTGGTATCCATAGTTCAATAGTGTTTTATTTCCGTAGTTCGGCCTCGACGGCCTCCGTCAGCTCGTCGAATTCGGCGGGCGTGTAGCCTATCGAGATGCGCACGATCCGCCCCCGGCGGTCGATCAGGAAGTTGCGCGGGATGTAGTTGTCGGCGAAGAGTCCGTACGCCCGCTCTTCGGGGTCGAGTCCGACGGTGAAGCCGTAGCCCCGGTCGGCCAGAAAGGCGGCCACCGTCGCGCGGTCCTCGCCGCGCGAGACGGGCAGGAACGCGAACTCCTCGCCCGCGAAGCGGTCGATCAGGTCGTGCTGCACGCGTTGCAGCTCGGCGCGGCAGGGCGGGCACCACGTGGCCCAGAAGTTCAGCAGCAGCACCTTGCCTTCGTACGTGGCGGGCGTGACGCGGCTGCCGTCGAGCAGCTCGACCGTGAAGTCGGGAACCGGATCGCCCACGGCGACGAGCGTGCCGTCGCCGTGCGAGCCGCGGCCGCACGAGGGCAGCAGCACGATGAGGGCCGTGATCGCGGCGATGGCCGCCAGCAGCAGCCACAGGGTGCGCGTATTCTTCTTGCGTCTCATGGCGTCAGGGTTTTACGAGGGTTCCGATGGCTTCGCCCGCCAGCACGCGCGCCAGGTTGCCCGGGGTGTCCATGTCGAACACGATGACCGGCAGGCGGTTTTCGCGGCAGAGCGTGAATGCCGTGAGGTCCATGATCTTCAGGTTGCGGGCATACACCTCGTCGAACGAGATTTCGTCGAACTTCACGGCCGCGGGGTCCTTCTCGGGGTCGGCGGTGTATACGCCGTCCACGCGCGTGCCCTTGAGCAGCACGTCCGTTTCGAGCTCGATGCCGCGCAGCGCCGCCGCCGAGTCGGTCGAGAAGTAGGGGTTCGACGTGCCGCCGCCCACGATCACCACATAGCCCGCGTCGAGGTATTCGAGCGCCCGGGCCTTGGAGTAGTATTCGCCTACGGGCTCCATGCGGATCGAGGTCAGCACCTTGGCTTTCACGCCGTTGTCTTCGAGTGCCGATTGCAGCGCCAGCGAGTTGATGATTGTGGCGAGCATCCCCATCTGGTCGCCTTTCACGCGGTCGAAGCCCCGCTTGGCGCCCGTCAGGCCGCGGAATATGTTGCCGCCGCCGATCACCACGGCGATGCGCACGCCCGAGGCCGCGGCGTCGCGTATCTGTTCGGCGTAGGAGTGCAATACTTCGGTCGAAAGACCGTACTTCTGCGTCCCCTGAAGCGATTCCCCGCTCAGCTTGAGGAGGATTCTGTCGTATTTCTGCATAAGTCGGGATATTGTGTCGTAATGTTTGGCGAAGATAGGGATTTTTCCGGAAATTTTTGCAATTTTGTTCCTATCTTTGCGTCGCTTATGACCGATAACCGCTACAATCTGCTTTACAGGATCGACTCTCCGGCCGATCTGCGCCGCCTCGCGCCCGAGGAGCTGCGCACCTACTGCGACGAGCTGAGGCGCTACATCATCGAGCAATGCTCGGTCAATCCCGGGCATCTGGCGTCGAGCCTCGGGGCCGTGGAGCTGACGGCCGCCCTGCACTATGTCTACGACACGCCGCACGACCGCATCGTGTGGGACGTAGGCCACCAGACCTACGGCCACAAGATCATCACCGGCCGTCGCGAGGCGTTCCGCAGCAACCGCCGCATGGGCGGCATCAGCGGCTTCCCGCGCATGGCCGAAAGCCCCTACGACGCCTTCGGCGGCGGCCACGCCTCGGTGTCGATCTCGGCGGCGTTCGGCATGGCCAAGGCCGCGGAGCTGCGGGGCGAGGAGCGCAAGGTGGTGGCCGTGATCGGCGATTCGTCGATGACGGGCGGCCTGGCGTTCGAGGGACTGAACAATGCCGGCGCCAGCCGCAATACCGACCTGCTGGTGATCCTCAACGACAACGACATGGCCATCGACAAGGCCACGGGCGCCCTGCGCGGCTACCTGTGCCGCATATCGACCTCGGTACGCTACAACCGCTTCAAGCAGCGGCTGTGGGGCGTGCTCTCCCATACGCCCCGCCTGCTGCGGCTGTGCCAGAAGGCGGGCAATGCCGTGAAACACGGCCTGCTGAACAAGAGCAACCTCTTCGAGAGCCTCAATTTCCGCTATTTCGGACCCGTGGACGGCCACGACCTCAACGAAATGGTGCGCGTGCTGCGCGTGCTGCGGGGGATCGAGGGCCCGAAACTGCTCCACGTGATGACCGTGAAGGGCAAGGGCTTCACGCCGGCCGAGAAGGACCAGGCGGTGTGGCATGCGCCCGGACGCTTCGACCCCGCTACGGGCGAGCGCCTCGGGTCGAACGCTCCGGCGGCCAAATACCAGGAGGTCTTCGGCCAGACGCTCGTGGAGCTCGCCCGGCTCGATCCGCGCGTGGCGGGCGTGACGCCCGCGATGCTGTCGGGCAGCTCGATGAATCTGCTGCTCAAGGCCATGCCCGACCGCTGTTTCGACGTGGGCATCGCCGAGGGCCACGCCGTGACTTTCTCGGCGGGACTCGCGGCGGCGGGCATGCGTCCGTTCTGCAACATCTATTCATCGTTCATGCAGCGTGCCTATGACAACCTCATCCACGACGTCGCGATCCAGAATCTGCCCGTGGTCATGTGCCTCGACCGCGGCGGCCTGGTGGGCGAGGACGGCGTGACGCATCATGGCGTCTTCGACATGGCGGCGTTCGGATCGGTGCCCAACCTTACGTTCGCCGCGCCGATGGACGAGGGCGAGCTGCGCAACATGATGTACACCGCACTCCGGGCGGAGGGGCCTTTCATGCTCCGCTATCCGCGCGGCTGCGGCGCGGGCGCTCCGTGGCGCGACCGGCCTTTCGAGGCGCTGCCCGTGGGGCGCGGACGCTGCCTGCGCGAGGGGCGTGACGCGGCGGTGCTGTCGATCGGCACTGCGGGCAATTTCGCGGCCGAGGCCGTGGAGCGCGCCGCGGCCGAGGGTCTGGAGGCCGCACACTACGACCTGCGCTTCGTGCGTCCGCTCGACGAGGAGCTGCTCCACGCCGTGGGCCGCACGTTCCGGCATGTGGTGACGGTGGAGGACGGGGCCCTGCGCGGCGGAGTGGGCGAAGCCGTGGCGGCTTTCTTCAATGCGCACGGATACGACACGCGCACGGTGTCGCTCGGCATCGGCGACGCTTTCGTCGAGCACGGCACGCCTGACGAGCTCCGGGCTCTGTGCGGCTACGATGCGGAGGGCATCCTGCGTGCGCTCCGTGCATGCGTGAAGTCCTGATCGCGGCACAATATCTGCTGGAGCGCACCCCGAAAAGGTGCGCTCTTATGTTGATTCTGCTGCTTGTATCCCTCTTTCTGGCCGGTGCCGTGTTCGGTCCGGGCACCGACGGCGTGGACCGGCGTACGGTCCCCGCGCTCGATTTGGACCGTTATATGGGTGAATGGTATGAGATCGCCCGCTTCGATCACCCCTTCGAACGGGGCATGACGGCGGTGCGGGCGCGCTATACGCGTCGGCCGGAGGGGATCGAGGTGGTCAATAGCGGTCTGCGCACGGCGTCCGGCCGCCGGAAGGAGGTGCGCGGCAAGGCGCGCACGACCTCCGATCCGGGGCGGCTGCGGGTGTCGTTCTTCTGGTTTTTCTATTCCGACTACGACGTGCTGGAGCTGGGCGAGGAGTACGACTGGGCGCTGGTGGGCGGCAGCTCGCCGAAACGGTTGTGGATTCTTTCGCGCACGCCGAGATTGCCTGCCCCTACGCTCGACCGCATCCTGCGGCTCGCCGCCCGCCGCGGGTACGACACGGAGCGGCTGATTTATGTGGAGCAGCCGGCGGAAGAGCATGCCGTGCGGTAGCCGCAGCGAATACAGGCCGCGCCCCGGAGTCCTCTGCAACGGACTCCGGGGCGCGGTCGTTTTGCGGCATCGGGCTGCGAAGCATTGTCCGGCGGCGGCATTGCGTCCCGCTTCCGTGACGCGCCTCCTTTCGGCCGTGTTCGGCCGCCGGGGCTGCCTTTCATGGACTGTCTGCCGGGGTGCTCTGTTCGGGGCGGCCGCCGGGGCTTCCTGCCGTGAGAGTGCTGTCGGGACGGGTTGCCGGGGCTGCGTGGCATGGACTGTCAGCCCCGGGGCGCCCTATCCTGGGTGGCTGCCGGGGCTGCCTGCCGTGCGACGGGGCTCTCTGTCGGTGCCGCGGGCCGGGCCGTCCCGGAAGAGGGGTGCGTGCGTTCGCCTGTGCGTCCGGCGATTCCCCCGAAGCGCATGCTCTGTGCGAACAAGGCATTCTCCCGCTCTCCCGCAAAAGGCGGGCGGGCCTTCTGCGTCCGGCCCGTGCCTATGCCACGGAGCAGGGGATGCCGAGCGCTTCGACGCGTGCGGCGATGCGGAGCAGTTCGTCGCGTCCGACCTTTTCGAGCGTGGGGCAGGGTGTGTCGCGGTCGAGCGAGTAGACCATGACCTGCCGCGGGCGGATCTCGCCGATCAGCCGCAGCCAGGCCGCCACCTCCTCCTCGGTGGTGTTGTCGATGCGTTCGCCCTCGTACGTGCCGCGCAGGAACATCGTCTGCACGATCAGCCGGCCGTCGAAACGCTTCATGCCGCGCACCACCTCCGCGATGGTGTAATTTCCCGCCGGTCCGTTGATGCGGCGCGCCGTGGCGTCGAATGCCGAGTCGAGCTTCAGGATGTTGTTGTCCACGCGCAGCAGGGCCCGCCGCACGTCCTCGCGTCCGAGCTGCGTGGCGTTGCTCAGCACCGACACGCGGGCCGAGGGGCACAGGGCGTCGCGCAGGGCGATCGTGTCGTCGATTACGGCCTCGAATTCGGGGTGGAGCGTCGGCTCGCCGTTGCCGGCGAAGGTGATCACGTCGGGCGGCGTGCCCTCCGCGGCCATGCGCCGCAGCGTGTCGCCGAGCAGGCGCGCAACCTCCGCCCGGTCGTTGAACCGGCGGCGGCCCGGATGGTCGGCGTTCCAGCCGCATTCGCAGTAGATGCAGTCGAACGAACAGAGTTTCGATTCGGGGGGCAACAGATTGACTCCCAGTGAAAGACCGAGACGCCGCGAGTGTATCGGTCCGAAGATTATGTCGTTATAGAGCGCTGTCATGGAACCAAAAATACGTATTTTATTCGGGAATGGCAAAAAATCGCCGCACGAAATCGCCGGCGGGCTTTCGTCCGTGCCGCCGGCGGTGCGGCGGCGCGGGGCAAAATAAGTATTAAAGCGTAGCGCCGCAAGGCAAAAAATGGATAATTTTGGCCGCTATAAGGCAAAATTTCCTAATTTTGTGAAACCGAACGGAACATTCATTTAAAATTACATAACTATGGTTGATATTTTCGAACGTCTTGAGAAGAACGCGGGCGGCCCCATCGGTCAGTACATGGCGTATGCCCACGGCTACTTCGCTTTCCCGAAACTCGAAGGCGAGATCGGTCCCCACATGACGTTCCGCGGCAAGAAGGTGCTGAACTGGAGTCTGAACAACTACCTCGGCCTGGCCAACCACCCCGAGGTGCGCAAGGCCGATGCCGACGGTGCGGCCGAATTCGGCATGGCGGCCCCCATGGGTGCCCGCATGATGAGCGGCCAGACCAAATACCACGAGCAGCTGGAGCGCGAGCTGGCCGAGTTCGTGGGCAAGGAGGATGCCTTCCTGCTCAACTTCGGCTACCAGGGCATGATTTCGATCATCGACTGCCTGCTCACGCCGCGCGACGTGGTGGTGTACGACGCCGAAGCCCACGCCTGCATCATCGACGGCCTGCGCATGCACAAGGGCAAGCGTTTCGTGTTCGGCCACAACGACATGGAGTCGCTGCGCCTCCAGCTGGGCCATGCCACCGAGCTGGCCGAGTCGCAGAACGGCGGCGTGCTCGTCATTACCGAGGGCGTGTTCGGCATGAAAGGCGACCTGGGCAAGCTGAACGAGATCGTGGCCCTCAAGAAGGAGTTCCGGTTCCGCCTGCTGGTGGACGACGCCCACGGCTTCGGTACGATGGGTCCCCAGGGACGCGGTACGGCGGCCCACTTCGGCGTGGTGGACGGCGTGGACGTGCTGTTCAACACCTTCGCCAAGTCGATGGCCGGCATCGGCGCTTTCGTGTGCGGTCCCCGCTGGCTCATCAACCTCTTCCGCTATAACATGCGTTCGCAGCTCTACGCCAAGTCGCTCCCCATGCCGATGGTCATGGGCGCGCTGAAGCGTCTGGATCTGATCCGCAGGCACCCCGAATACCAGGAGAAGCTGTGGGAGATCACCCGCGCGCTTCAGAACGGTCTGAAGGAGAACGGCTTCAACATCGGTGTCACGCAGTCGCCCGTGACTCCCGTATACATGAAGGGCGGTATTCCCGAGGCGACGAACCTGATCGTCGATCTGCGCGAGAACCATGCGCTCTTCTGCTCGGTGGTGGTTTACCCCGTGATTCCGAAGGGCGAAATCATTCTGCGCGTCATCCCCACGGCCGTGCATACGCTGGAGGACGTGAACTATACGCTCGAAGCGTTCAAGGCCGTGAAGGACAAGCTCGAAAGCGGCGTGTACGCCAGCATGGAGATCCCCATGCGCGCCGACGAGGGCTTCGCATTGCGGTAGATGCTGCCGCGAAGCATTTGCGGACCGGTTCCTGAAAGGGGACCGGTCTTTTTTTCGGCTGTGTCCGGGACCGGCGGCCGGTGACATCCGAGCCGCGCGGGCGGCAGGTCCTGCCGCCCGCTGTCGCTTCGTCCGTGCGTTCCGCGGGCTGCGGCCGCGGCTCGTGGCGTCGTATTTGTCTTGCGAAAGATGTTTTTATCCGCGGAATTTTGTACATTTGCATGACGAAGCGGAGCGAGCCTCCGGCTTCGGCGTACGGAGAATCGAACAATATTAAAATACAACCTTTATGTCGGAATTCATTTATCAGGAGCCGTTCCCCGTGGGGGAGGACAAAACGGAGTATCGTCTGCTGACGCGCGACTACGTGAAGGTCGTCGAATGCGACGGCCGCAAGATACTGAAGGTCGCACCCGAGGGCCTGGAGCTGCTCTCGCGGGAGGCCTATGCCGACGTGTCGTTCTTTTTGCGCGCCTCGCACCTGGAGAAGCTGCGCGCCATCCTCGATGATCCGGAGGCTACCGACAACGACAAGTTCGTGGCCTACACCATGCTGCTCAACCAGGTCGTGGCGGCTGACGGCGAGCTGCCCACGTGTCAGGATACGGGCACGGCGATCTGCATCGGCCACAAGGGCGAGGACGTGTGGACCGGAGCCGACGATGCCCGCCACATTGCCCGCGGCGTCTACGAGACCTATGCCGGACGCAACCTCCGCTATTCGCAGGTGGTGCCTTTCACGATGACCGACGAGAAGAACTCGGGCACCAACCTTCCGGCCCAGATCGACATCTACGGCGGCAAGCCCGGCATGGAGTACGAATTCCTCTTCATCACCAAGGGCGGCGGCTCGGCCAACAAGACCTTCCTCTACCAGCAGACCAAGGCGCTGCTCAACGAGGAGGCACTGACCGAGTTCATCCGAACCCACATCAAGGACCTGGGCACGTCGGCATGCCCTCCGTACCACCTGGCGGTCTGCATCGGCGGCACGTCGGCCGAGATGTGTCTCTCGACCGTGAAGAAAGCCTCGGCCGGCTATCTGGACGAGCTGCCTACGTCGGGCAATGAGGGCGGCCGCTGCTTCCGCGACCTTGAGTGGGAGGAGAAGGTGCTGCGCATCTGCCGCGAGAGCGGCATCGGAGCCCAGTTCGGCGGCAAGTACCTCGTGCACGACGTGCGCGTGATCCGCGCGCCGCGCCATGCGGCCTCGTGCCCCGTGGCCATCGGCGTGAGCTGCTCGGCCGACCGCAACATCCGGGCGAAGATCACGCCCGAGGGCATCTTCCTTGAGCAGCTCGAAAAGAATCCCGCGCGTTTCCTGCCGAAGGAGGCGCCCGCCATGTCGCCCGCCGTGGAGATCGACCTCGACGAGGGCATGGACAGGGTGCGGGCGATCCTGACCAAGTACCCCATCAAGACGCGTCTGAACCTGAAAGGCACGCTCATCGTGGCGCGCGACATCGCCCACGCGCGCATCAGGCAGATGCTCGACGAGGGCAAGCCCATGCCCGAATACTTCCGCAAACATCCGATCTACTACGCCGGTCCGGCCAAGACGCCCCGGGGCATGGCGTCAGGATCGTTCGGCCCCACGACGGCCGGCCGCATGGATCCCTATGTCGATCTGTTCCAGAAGCACGGCGGCTCGCTGGTCATGGTGGCCAAGGGCAACCGTTCGCAGGCGGTGACCGATGCCTGCAAGGCCAACGGCGGCTTCTACCTCGGGTCGATCGGCGGTCCGGCGGCCATCCTGGCCCGCAATTCGATCAAGTCGGTCGAGGTGGTCGATTTCCCCGAGCTGGGCATGGAGGCCGTGCGCAAGATCTACGTGGAGAACTTCCCGGCGTTCATCATCGTGGACGACAAGGGCAACGACTTTTTCGCGGATTTCAAACACTAAAGAGGAGTTTTGTCCCGTTGTAGGATTTCGATGAGGAATTTTATCGCGAAGGCGGCGCTTGCGGCGCTCTGCATCTGTACGGTCTTCTCGGCCCGGGCGGCCGGGAAGGTCACTTTCGAGGCCTCGGCGCCGATGGTCGTCGCCACGGGCGAGGCGTTCCGTGTGGAGTTCACGGTCAATGCGTCGCCCGACGAGGGGACGTTCGCCGGGCCCGACTTCGAGGGCTTCGAGCTGCTGGCCGGTCCCGTGCTCTCCACGGGGCGCTATTTCGAGGCGGTGAACGGCTCGATGAGCTCCTCGGTCACCGCCACGTACACCTACATGGTCGTGTGCGCCGAGCCCGGAACCCGTACGATCGGCGCCGCCTCGGTGGCCGTCGATGGCAAGACCTACCGCACGCGTCCCGTGCCCGTGGAGGCGGTGGCCGAACCGGCTTCCGACACTCCCGCGCCGGGTGCCGCGCAGTCGGGCGGCGGCGCGGAGCGTCTGGAGAAGGACGACGTGCTGCTGCGCGCCGCGGTGTCGCGCACGTCGGTGTTCAAGGGCGAGCCGTTGCACGTGACCGTCAAGCTCTATCGGCGGGTGAACATCGCCGGATTCGAGGATGTGAAGCTGCCTTCGTTCAACGGCTTCTGGGTCCAGGAGCTGCCCGAGGAGGCCTCGCGCGGCCAGCGCGAGACGCTGGGCGGCAAGGTCTACGAGACGGCGGTGCTCAAGGAGTACCTGCTCTATCCCCAGCTTGCGGGCACGCTGACCGTGGACCCCGTGGTGCTGACCGCCGTGGCGCAGATCGTGGTGCCGGGCCGCAGCCACGACCCCTTTTTCGGAGGTCCCGAACTGGTCAATGTGCGCGTGCCGCTGCGCACGCAGCCCCTGAGCGTCGAGGTGCGCGAGCTGCCCGCCGGGGCGCCCGAGAGCTTCGGGGGTGCCGTGGGGCGCTTCACGCTCGATGCGACGCTGCCGCCCGACCGGCTTACGGCCAATTCGTCGGCTAACTACGCCGTGCGCATCGCCGGCCGGGGCAACCTGGCTTTCGTGCAGGCGCCGAAGCTGACGCTGCCCGGATCGTTCGAGCAGTACAACGCCCGGGCCAGCGAGTCGATCGACGTCACGACGTCGGGCATGACCGGATACCGCCGTTTCGAATATCCCTTCATCGCCCGTGCCGCGGGCGAATACGAGATTCCCGGCGTGGAATTCACCTACTTTGATCCGTCGCTCGGGCAGTATGTGACGCTCGAATCGAAAGCCGCCGCGGTGGAGGTGCTGCCCGACGGCAGCGATACGACCGCGGCGGGCCCCGTGCTCCCGGGACGCGGACTGACCAAGGAGGAGGTGAAGCTGCTGGGGCAGGACATCCGCTTCATCAAGCTGGGCGGCGCGCAGCTGCGTTCGCGGCGCGAACCTTTCCTCTTCAGCGGAGCCTACTTCATCGCTCTGGGCGGCATCGTGCTGTTGGGCTTCGCGGCGTGGGCGCTGCTGCGCAAGCAGCTGCGCGACGCGCAGAACACGGCGCTGCTGCGCGGACGCCGTGCCAACAAGGTGGCCGTGCAGCGTTTCCGTGCGGCCAAGCGCCACATGGCCGCGGGCGACCGCCGCGCCTTCTACGAGGAGATGCTTTCGGCGCTGTGGGGCTACATGAGCGACCGCTTCAACATTCCGGCCGCGAGCCTCACGAAGGAGAGCGTGCGCGAGGAGCTGCACCGGCGGGGTGTCGCCGCTGCGGAGTCGGAGCGTTTCGCGGCCATCGTGGGCCGCTGCGAGGAGGCGCAGTATTCGCCCGTGGATTCGGCGCGCATGAGCGACGTGTATGCCGAGGGCGTGGAGTTCGTGTCGCGCATCGAGGCGATCGTGAAACGGTGATGCGTAACCAAAGAAGAAGAACATACGATATGTACAGACGAATATTCGAACGGATCCTGTGGTGCGGCCTGCTGTCGGCGGCCCTTTGGTGCGCCGGGAGCGTGCGGGCCGCGGAGGATTCGCCGGCTGAACCGGATCCGCGTCCGGCGCAGGATGTGGCTGCGGTGCCCGATGCCGGGGCGGCTCCCGACCGGCTGTGGGACCGTGCCAACACGGCCTACGTCAATGGCGACTACGCCGGGGCGATCGCGATCTACGAGTCGATCCTCGACCGGGGACTGGCCTCGGCGCGCCTCTACTACAACCTGGGCAACGCCTACTTCAAGGAGGACCGCACGGGCAAGGCGATCCTGTTCTATCGCAGGGCGCTGCGCCTGCGTCCGGGCAACGAGGACGTGCGCCACAACCTGGAGGTGGCCGAAGCCCGCACGAAGGACGACATCGAGTCGATACCCGAATTCTTCCTGACCTCGCGTCTGCGCGAGGTGCGGCGCACGATGGGGTGCACCGCATGGAGCGTCCTATCGCTCGGGTTCCTCGCGGCGGCGGCGGCTTGCCTGCTGCTCTTCCTGCTGGCGCGGCCGCTCGCGCTGCGCAAGGCGGGATTCTACGGCACGCTGGCGGCGGCGGTTCTCTGCGCGGCCGCCACGTGGTTCGCCGTGCTCGAACGGCGCGGCATGCTGCGCCGCGACGAGGCGGTGGTCATGGTCGCATCCTCGGCCGTGAAAAGCTCGCCGGACCGGGCGGCTACCGACCTGTTCGTGCTGCACGAGGGTACGGTGGTGCGCGTGACGGCCGAGCTCGGCGATTGGGCCGAGATCGTGATCGCCGACGGCAAGAAGGGCTGGATCGAAACGCGTAAAGTGGAGGTTATCTGATATGTCGCAGCTTTTGCAGGATGTCGTGGGCGAATTCTCGAAGCTCCCGGGCGTCGGACGCCGCACGGCGCTCCGTCTGGCGATGCATCTGCTGAAGATGGAGCCCTGGTCGGTGGCGGACATGACCCGCAGCATCGACCGTTTCCGCAACGAGGTGAAACACTGCGTGCATTGCAACAACCTCTCGGATGCGGAGGTGTGCCCCGTGTGCGCCGACGAGGAGCGCGACCGCACGACGATCTGCGTCGTGGAGCAGGTGGCCGACGTGCTGTCGATCGAGAACACGCGCCAGTATCGCGGTCTTTATCACGTGCTGGGGGGCGTGATTTCGCCCATGCAGGGCATCGGACCCGCGGACCTGAAGATCGATCTGTTGTGCGAACGCCTGGAGCGCGGAGAGGTGAAGGAGGTGATCCTGGCCATATCGACCTCGGTGGAGGGCGAGACGACGCTTTTCTACCTCATGAACCGGCTCCGGCACTTCGAGGGCGTGCGGATCACGGCCATTGCGCGCGGCATCGGCTTCGGCGACGAACTGGAGTATGTGGATGAGCTGACCATCACGCACGCACTGCTCAATCGCCGCGAGATCGAGTGACCCGGCGGCCCGGTGCGTCACCGGTCCGCCTTCGGTTCTGCGGTCGTGCCGTTCGTGACTGTTCTTCGG
>VSOO01000220.1 GCA_009774895.1 Alistipes sp.
TCGATGCTTCGCGGTGCGCATGCGGCCGCAGCGTCATGCCGCCAGCGCGATGCAGTAATAGATTCCGACCGCAAGAAACAGCACGCCCACGATCGTGTTGAGGCGCGTCTGCAAGGTCTTCATTCTGCCGTAGAAAGCCCCCAGATGACGGATGCCGAACGCCAGAATCCAGGCTACGGCCAGCACGGGCAGCGCCGTGGCCGCGGCGAATACGGCCGGCAGAAGCCATCCCTGGTCCGTCGTCGCCGCCATCGGAACCAGCATGCCGAAGTAGAACACGCCGCTCGTGGGGCAGAACGACAGCGCGAAGAGCGCTCCGAGGAGAAATGCGCCCCATCCTCCCTTTCCGGCGAATGCCTCGCTCCGGGCGCCGGGGCTTCCCTGCGGGAGCTTCAGCCTGCTGCCGAAGAGCATGAACAGGCCGATGAGCAGAAGCAGCGGTCCGAACAGCACCTCGCTCCATGCGGCGATGGCCTTGCGGATGCCGAGCACGCTCGCACCCTGTCGCAATATGCAGATCAGCACGATGCCCAGCACGGTGTAAGCCGCGATGCGCCCCAGGGTGTAGAGTACGCCCTTCGCGAACAGCTGCCTGCGGCTCCCGATGTTCTTGCCGATGAATCCGATGGCCGTAATGTTCGCGGCCAGGGGGCAGGGCGATACCGCCGTGAGCAATCCGAGCAGGAAGGCGGTCAGCACCGGCGTGGTGCCGTTGTCGAGCAGGTCATGCAGCCATTCCATCACTCCAGCTCCTTTGCGATTGTTTCTGTGAGTCTCTTTCGGAAGGCCTCCCGGTCGCTCGGAACCTTGGCGAATGCCTCCGCGGTCAGGTCGTGGCGCCGCTCCTCGCCTCGCTCCCAGCGGTTCACGAACAGCGACGCCCAGGTGACGCCGTACTGATCCGCCAGCGCCTCGCCCTCCGGGGCGGAGGTGTCGATCACGCGGAAAACCACCTTGCCTTCGTCCGCCTCGTCGGCGAATGCCTCCGCGATCGTTTCACGGGCGACCTTCTCGATCGCCGTGCAGGTCTTGCAGCGTTGTTTGCCGTGGAAATAGAGCACTTCCACACAGTCGTCGGCCACCCGTCGCGCGGATGCCGGAGTGCGTGCGCCGCTGCCGCACGCTTGCAGGCAGACGGCCAGTAGGAGACAGGTCGCGATTTTCATGATTCCTGTTACGTTTTTTATATTGTTAGTTTTTCGGCGAATAACGAACAATGAGGGCCGATTTTTTCAATCGTCGCAGCAGCCGGTGCGGTTTTCGGTGCGGCAGCCTGCGAACATTCCGGCGAAAAGCGCTCCGGCGATCTTCCAGTTTTCGCGGTTGATGCAGTATTTGACTTTCGGCGGTTCGATGGTGCCCTGTATCAGCCCCGCCTCCTTCAGTTCGGCGAGGTGCTGCGATACCGTAGCCTTCGCGATCGGCAGCTCCTCGTGGATGTCGCCGAAATAGCACTCGCTCCGTTCGGCCAGGAAGCGCAGAATGGCGATCCGCGTGGGGTGCCCCAGGGCTTTGGCGAAGCGCGCGAGCCGCTCGGTGTCAGGCGTATGGTGCATGTGCTGCATGTCGGTATCGTGTTTGTTGTTCGCAAAATTACAAACAATTTTCGGAAAAACGAATTTTCCGCCTCTTTTTTTCGGTGCGTTTCGTGCGCGCCGGTGTGGAATCCGAGGACACGGAATCGAAAAAAGACCTATCTTTGCGGCATGGAATCCCGTGTCGTTTTACTTTTCATTGTGCTGTCGTTCGTGGCACTCGCGCTCTTCGTCGTCGATCTTGCCACGGGGGCCGTTCCCATTCCGCTGGGCGACGTGTGGGCGGCGCTCGCGGGCGGCGACGCGGCGCCTGCGACCGCGAAGATCGTGCGCGACATCCGGCTCGTGAAGGCCGTGGTGGCGGTGGCCGCCGGCATGGCGCTCTCCGTGAGCGGATTGCAGATGCAGACGCTTTTCCGCAACCCCCTTGCCGGACCCTACGTGCTGGGCATCAGCTCGGGCGCTTCGCTCGGCGTGGCGCTCTTCATACTCGGCGCGCCGCTTTTCGGCGCCGCAGCCGGCGGAGGCGGGCCGATGGCGTCGCTCGGCATGGCGGGGGCCGCGTGGGTCGGGTCGGCGTCGATCCTCCTGGTCATCGCGACCGTGAGCCGCAGGATCCGCGA
>VSOO01000221.1 GCA_009774895.1 Alistipes sp.
CCGGGACGGCGCCGACCGGGGCTGGTTGCCGGGCAGCCCCGAGCAGTCCGGACCCCTCCGGGCTCCTTGTTACTCGCGGATTTCTCCGGACCCCGAAGCGGTCCGGCGCCTACCGGTTTTCGGTGCCGGACAGCCCCGCGCAGTCCTGCCCCCTGCCGCGGGCAGCTATTTGGCGGCTTCGGGCACCGCCGCATCCCTGCCGGCGGGGATTCCGGCCTCCGTCCTGTCGGACATCGCGGCTTCGTCACGGGGGCATGCGGCCTCTGCGGCCGCACGGTCGGCATCGTCCGCAAGGAGCGCCTCGGCGAAGAGCAGGTCCTCGCGGGCGGTGATCTTGATGTTGCGGCGCTCGCCGTCGCACAGCCGGATCGTCGCACCGAAGCGTTCGACCACCGAGGCGTCGTCCGTGAAGTCGGGCGAGAAGAGGGTTTCGTAGGCGTCGCGCAGCAGCCGGGCGCGGAAAACCTGGGGGGTCTGCACGGCGCGCAGCATGCTGCGGTCCACGGGGTGCGAAGCCTCCCCCTCCGTGCTGCGGAACGAATCGACCGGTGCGACCGCCGGCACGGCCGTGCCGTATTCGGCGGCAACGGCGACCGTGCGGCGGATCAGCTCCGCGGAGAGCAGGGGCCGCACGCCGTCGTGCACGGCAATCAGCTCCACGTCGGGCGGCAGCGCCTCCAGCCCCCGGCTCACGGAGTGGAAGCGTTCGGCACCGCCCGTCGCGACCGTATGCCGCGCCACGTCGAAGCGGGCCGCCAGGTCGCGCCAGAACGCCTTGTGCTCCTCCGGCAGAACGACGACGAGGGGTGCGCCGGGCAGCGCCTGCGCGAAGCAGTTGATCGTGCGGGCCAGCACGGGCTGGCCGTCGAGCAGCATGAATTGTTTGGGCAGGGTCGAGCCCATGCGGCGTCCGCAGCCTCCGGCCACGATGATTACTCCTGTGCGTTCCATATCAGTTTTTTGCCGAATCCGAGCGTGTTGTCGGTGAGTTTCAGAAAGGTGGGAGTTATGCTCCACAGCCGCAGGCCGGGCATGGCCGCAGCGTAGGGAAAGCGGGCGATGTAGCTCTTGCGGGCCGCCGCGTCGGCTTCCGCCGCGATGCCGCAGCCCTGTATGCCCTGCACGCGCCCCACGACGCGCGTTTCGAGCGCCGCGGCGAAGGCCACCTGCGTGTGCGCGGCCATCTGGCGGCCGTGGAGCGTCTCGTCGCCCGCGGCGAAGACCAGCAGGTTGCGCTCCCGGTCGTAGCAATAGAACGCATGGGCGCAATAGGGGGCGCCGTCGCCTCCCGCGGTGGCGAGCGTCAGCACGTGGTGCCGGCGCAGAAAACGTACGATTCGTTCGTCGGGCTGCATGGTGTTATTTCCGGTGTTTCTTCATATTGGGTGTCTCGCGGCGTTCCGCGATCGTGTTCGTACGACCCAGGCCGCGCCTACTTCCCCTCGGCGGCGGCGCCATCGCCGTCCGGGGCTCCGGGCGCGGCGCCATTGCCCGGGGCGGCAGCACGCGTCACGACGATCGAGTCGAGCTGCGTGATGCGCTCCTCCTCCTTCACGTCGCCCTCCAGCTCGGCAACGATGCGGTCGCGCACGTATTCGAACTGCGCGCGGCTTGCGTCGGCGATGGGCTCGGCGGGCTCCTGCGGAATGCGGAGCGGGTCGATGGGCGTGCCGTTTTTCCAGATGCGGTAGTCGAGGTGCGGACCGGTCGAGGCGCCCGTGCTGCCCACGTAGCCGATCAACTGGCCCTGCGACACGCGCACGCCCTGGCGGATGCCCTTGGCGTAGCCGCTCAAGTGGAGGTAACCCGTGACCAGATTACCCGCATGTTTGATCTTCAGCGTGTTGCCGCCACCGCCGCCCCAGCCCTTGAAGATCACCGTGCCGTCGGCCACCGCGTGCACGGGCGTACCCTTGGGTGCGGCGTAGTCCACGCCCGTATGGGGCCGGTAGACCTTGTAGATGGGGTGCTTGCGGGCGTAGGTGAAGCGCGAGCTGATGCGCGAATATTTGAGCGGCGCCTTCAGCATCTGCTTGCGCAGGCTGGCGCCGTCGTACTCCCAGTACCGGATCTTCTCGTTCTGCCGGAAAGGAATGGCGTAGTACTC
>VSOO01000222.1 GCA_009774895.1 Alistipes sp.
CCTTTTATGCTTTGTATACCGCTTCTATCTTGTGCGAATCCTGCCCGTAGGCAACGGCCAGTCTCTTCTTGCCCTTCTTGCGGGCTTCGACTACGATGTCTGTAAGATGCTGAATCATAATGCTGTATTTATTTGAGTTTGTGTTGTTATCTTACCAAGTTGAAAGTGTCGGTGGCGATCACCAGCTCCTCGTCGGTGGCGATCATGGCCACTTTCACGCGCGATGCCGCCGTCGAGAGGATCTTGTCCGTGCCGCGTGCGCCCTTGTTGGCCTCCGCGTCGAACTCCACGCCCATGAATTCCAGGCCGCGGCATACGCCCTCGCGCATCTCGTCCGAGTTCTCGCCCACGCCGCCCGTGAAGACGATCAGGTCCAGACCGCCCATCTCGGCGGCGTATTCGCCCACGAACTTCTTGATGCGGTTGAAGTACATGTCGCGTGCGAGGATGGCGCGCTCGTCGCCCTCGTGGTAGGCCTTGTCGATGTCGCGCATGTCGCTCGACAGACCCGTGAGGCCCTGCACGCCCGACTGCTTGTTCATCATGGCGTTGAGCTGGTCGTAGCTCATGCCCTCCTTGTCGCCGATGAAGGTCACGGCGCTGGGATCCACCGCACCGCAGCGCGTGCCCATGACCAGACCGTCCACGGGCGAGAAGCCCATCGAGGTGTCGAACGACTTGCCGTCGAGCACCGCCGTCACCGAGGCGCCGTTGCCGATGTGGCAGGTCACGATTTTCGAGTGCGCCAGGTCGAGGCCGGCCAGCGCGGCGCCCTTGGCGGCCACGAACTTGTGGCTCGTGCCGTGGAAGCCGTACTTGCGCACGCGGTACTTCTCGTAGTAGGCGTAGGGCAGGGCGTACATGTAGTTGATGGCCGGAATGGTCTGGTGGAACGAGGTGTCGAACACGGCGACCTGGGGCGTGCCGGGCAGCACCTTCTCGATCGAGAGGATGCCTTCGAGGTTGGCGGGGTTGTGCAGCGGCGCGATTTCGAACAGCGCGCGGATCTTCTCCTTCACCTCCTCGGTCACGAGGGTGCTCTCGGCGAAGAACTCGCCGCCGTGCGCCACGCGGTGTCCCACGGCCTTCACCTCGTCGAGCGAGGCGATCACGCCGTGCTCGGCGTCGGTCAGGGCGTCGAGCACCAGACGGATGCCGGTCGTGTGGTCGGGAATGGGCCGGTGCAGTTCGAAGCGGTTCTTGCCCACGGGCTTGTGCGTGAGGTCGCCCTCCGCCAGACCGATGCGCTCGACCAGACCTTTGGCGAGCAGGTTGCTGCCGGCGGCCTCCATGTCGATCACCTGGTATTTGATCGACGAGCTGCCGCAGTTGAGTACTAAAATGACCATAGTCTTTCTATTTTATTGAATTTTTCAAAATTTGTCCCGTCCACAGGCCGAGCGCCGTGCATGCCGTGCACACGACCAGGCTCAGCGCGACGTAAAACGCCGCGGTGCCGTATTCCCCTCCGCGCAGCAGCCGCACCGTGTCGGCCGAGAAGGTGGAAAAAGTGGTGAATCCGCCGCAGAAGCCCACCCCCGCGAGCAGCGGAACGAGCGCCTGTTGCGACGCGTAGCCCGTTACCGCGCCGATCAGCAGCGATCCTGCGGCATTGACCGCGAACGTCCCGACGGGAAAACCGCCCGCAAGGCATCCGGCTGCGACCAGACCCGAGAGCGCATGACGCGCCATGCTGCCGGCCGCACCGCCGATTCCCACGGCGAGAAATTCACGAATCATAAGATAAAAGTAGTGCAAATTTTATGATCGTGCAAATTTATGTAAAAAATGCTTACGGATTGATATGTTTTTCGGCTTTTTTTGATTTCCGGCGTCCGTTTTTCGGATCGGGAAGCGGTTTTTTTCCTCGGAAAGGAGCGTACGGCGTACGTCCGGTGTCCTGCGGGGACATTCGGTGACCCGGATGCGGGCGGCGCGTCGTGCCGATCGGAGCGGAGGGGCCGCGGCCGGAGGGTTTTCGGAGGCGGCTGATTTGGACGGTGCGGGCCGGTGTGGAAAGATTTTTCGATGGGGATGCTTAGTGAGGATAGGAAGCGTTGCGGGAGGGTTTTAGGACGGGAGTTTTCTGAG
>VSOO01000223.1 GCA_009774895.1 Alistipes sp.
GGCAGAGGAAGTAACTCTGGTCCTTGTTGGGATCGCTGCCCGCAAGCAGCCGGCAGACGACGCTGCCGTCGGGCATGCGCCGCTCCTCCTTGCGACAGTAGTGTCCCGTGGCCACATAGTCGGCACCGAGGCGCAAAGCCTCCCGCAGGAAGACGTCGAACTTGATTTCGCGGTTGCACAGCACGTCGGGATTGGGCGTGCGGCCGCGTGCGTACTCGGCGAACATGTAGTCCACCACCCGGCTGCGGTAGTGCTCCGAAAGATCGACCACGTGGAGCGGGATGTCGAGACGCCGCGCCACCAGTTCGGCAAACACACGGTCGTCGTGCCACGGGCAGTCGCCTTCGAGCGTACCCGTCGTATCGTGCCAGTTGATCATGAAGAGCCCCACCACCTCGTGCCCCTGCTGCTTGAGCAGCCAGGCGGCGACCGAAGAATCCACGCCCCCCGAAAGTCCTATTACCACTCGTGCCATAAGCTATCCGCGCAACATTTTACGGTGCGGAATACCCGCCTCCGCATACCGTTCCGATACGACCTCGAATCCGAGCGACTCGTAGAACGGCACCACATACTCCTGCGACGAGATGCGCACCGGCGCACCCCACGTGCGGTCGATGTACTCCAGCGCCGCACGCATCATCCGCCGGGCCACGCCGCGCCGCCGCCATGCGGCCGCCACGGCCACGCGCCCCACCGATGCCTCGGCATAGCGCACGCCCGGGGGCAGGATCCTCAGGCAGCCCACCGTCTCCCCCTCGGCCTCGCACCACAGAAAGAGCGCTGCGGGATCGAGCGCGTCGAGGTCCTCGCACGTGACGTGCTGCTCCAGGTAGAAGACCGCCTGCCGCAAGCGGACCGCAGCGAACAGCTCCCCGGGGGTCAGCTCCCCGAATGCCTTGATGCACACCTCCATCGCCTCAGGATTGCAGTGCTACGAGGCCCGCCGGCAGCACGAACTTCATCGTGCGCTCCTCGAAGTCGATGCGGGCGATGAACTCCTCGACGGCTGGCACCAGCACCCGGCGACCGTCGAGCTCCAGTTCGAACAGCGGGTTGGCCCCGTTGTCGTAGAAATCGACCACCTCGCCCCGGCACACTCCCGGCTCCGGAACTCCGGCACCCGCCGGCGCCTCCGCAGTGCGGCGGCCGGCATCCTGCGGCGCGGCACCGCAGTCCCCCGCGGCGCACAGCGCATCGGAGGTTGCGACTTCCTGCACCTCGGCGGCGAAGCCCACGAGGTCCTCCAGGTAGAATTCGTCGTCGTCCTCCTCCGAAGCCGTCTCTATGCGGAATTCGCGGCCGAGCAGCTCCGAGGCGCGGCGTTCGTTGTCCATGTCCTCGAATGCGGCCACGGCACCCGTCTGTCCGCGCCGCTCGAAGCGGCTGCAATAGAACGGCACGTCGAGTCCGTCGATCTCGATGAAAAACGGCGTCGCCGCCGGGTCGAACTCCTCGGGAAACGCCCCGTACAGCGTGAGCATCACCCCTCCGTCCGTGCCGAACAAACGGTTTATTCTGCCTCCAGGTATCATATGATCGTTGTTTCAGGCGGTAAAAGTACGAAAAAAAACCGGGTTCCGCAAAGATCGCGGAACCCGGCGGTATGTGTCTGCAAACGCACTTACTCTGCGCTCTCGGCGGCGGGAGCCTCCTCCGCGGTCTCGGCGGCTGCGGCAGCCTCCTCGGCCTCCTTGGCGGCAGCTGCGGCTGCGGCCTTCTTCTCCTCAAGTGCCTTGGCACGATCCTCCTTGATCTTGGCCTCGGCAGCCAGACGGGCCTTCTCGGCCGACTTGGCGTCGCTCGCGAGCTTGTTCGTCTTGGCCTCGATGCGACCGGCCTTCTCGTTCATCCACTGGTTGAACTTGGCCTCGGCGTCCGACTCCGTGAACGCGCCCTTGGCTACGCCGCCCAGCAGGTGCTTCTTGTACAATACGCCCTTGTACGACAGGATCGCACGGCAGGTGTCCGTGGGTTGCGCGCCTTTCTGTAACCAATCCAAAGCTCTCTCGAAGTTCAGATCAATCGTAGCAGGATTCGTGTTGGGGTTGTAGGTACCCAACTTTTCGATGAATTTACCATCCCGTGG
>VSOO01000224.1 GCA_009774895.1 Alistipes sp.
AATTTGCGGTAAGCGGCCAGCGCCTCCGAGCGCAACCCCTGCGCAAGGTAGATTTCGGCCAACTCTTCGCTCACCAGATCCTCCTCGTCGCTCAACTCGGCTTCGGTGCGCACCTGTTCCGACGCGGATTCGGGCTGATCGTTGCGCACGACGATGCGCAGATCCTCCTCGCGCAGAAAGCGGTCGATCAGGTCGTCGGGCGTCTCCGCCGTGATGACGGACCCATCGACGCGCGGCAGCGACAGCAGCCCCGCACCCCGCGACGCAGCCACCGCGTCGAGACGCGCATCGCGCACCCCCAGCTGCGCGGCCCGCACGATCCGGGCCGCCGTGAACCACTCGCAGCGTCGCAACAACTCGTCGAGCTTCGCATCGTCCATCCTGGGACGCTGCGCGCCCGACGCCTCGGCGGCAGCCAGCGCCGCCAGATACTCCCTGAATGCTCCCATCGCTACCAGTTCGAGGCCGAAGCCTGGAAAATATCCTGCACGAGCTGATCCACGATTTCGGGAATCAGCGCACTTTCGGCATCCTGCAATGCCATTGAAGTGTCGTATTCGGAAAAGGCCGAAAAACTCTTGTTGAACGACGCCTTCTCGTCCACCGCATTCGTGAAACGCACCTGCACGGTGATCGTCAGACGGTTCTGCGTCGCCACGTCGTTGCTGCCAACGGTAGCCGTAGTAGAAGTGTAGTTCGTGATTTCGCCTTCGAACGCGAAGTCGCCCCCCTCGGACACCTGCACGAGGCGAGTCTGGCGCGAAAACTTGTCGGCCAGGGCATCGGTGAACGTCGAACTGAGGATCGGGGCCACCATCGCGGCGTTGTTGGGGAAATAGGCCACCGAGAAGGTTTTGGCGTCGGGAGGAATCGAAGCGCCCGACAGCGAATACTTCACCGTATAGCCGCAGCCCGCGAGCAGCAGGGCCGCTATTATATATAGGTATCTTTTCATAATTCCCGATTATCTTCTATTCCGAGCTCCCGAATCTTCCGGTAGAGGGTACGTTCGGACATGAACAGTTCGGCCGCAGCCTCGCGACGCCGGCCGTTGTGGCGGCGCAAAGCCCGCATGATCTGCTCGCGTTGCAGGTCGGCTTTGGTCTGGGGCGCGTCGTCGCTCACCACCTCCCCCTCCGCATACTCGGCCGCAGTGGCAGCAGTGGCCGTAGCCGAGGGCAGCAGTGCCTTGATGTCGTGGGCAGGCGCGGGCGCGGGTTCGCGATGGGATGCGCCCTGCATCAGTTCGGAGAGCATGCGTCGCAACTCGTTGATGTCGGCCCGCATGTCGAACAGGACCTTGTAGAGCAGCTCCCGCTCGGTGGAGAAAGCCTCGTCCCCGGCGGCACGAGCCCCCACGGCCGCGGGCATGGAGGCCGCGGCCTGCTCCTGCGGCGGCAGGTAGCGCGACAAAACCTCGGGCGTGATCGTGCGCGAGGTTTCGATGGCCGAAATCTGCTCGGCGACATTCTTGAGCTGGCGGATGTTGCCCCGCCAGTAGTAGTTCATCAGCATCTCGCGTGCCGCGGGGTCGAGCGAGACGACCGGCATGCGGTACCGCGCGGCCACATCGCTCGCGAACTTGCGGAACAGCAGCGGAATGTCGCCCGGACGCTCGCGCAGCGCGGGCACGACCACGGGCACCGTATTGAGGCGGTAGTAGAGGTCTTCGCGGAAGCGGCCCGCAGCGATGGCCTGCATCAGGTCGGTATTCGTGGCCGCCACCACGCGCACGTCGGTCTTCTGCACCTTCGACGAACCGACGCGGATGAACTCGCCCGTCTGCAACACGCGCAGCAGGCGCGCCTGCGTCGGATGGGGCAGTTCGGCCACTTCGTCCAGGAAGATCGTACCGCCGTTTGCCTCCTCGAAATAGCCCTTGCGGGCCTCCAGCGCCCCCGTGAAAGCACCCTTTTCGTGGCCGAAAAGCTCCGAGTCGATGGTACCCTCGGGAATGGCGCCGCAGTTCACGGCGATGTATTTGTTGTGTTTGCGGGCCGAATAGGCGTGCACCACCTGCGGGAAGAACTCCTTGCCCACGCCGCTCTCGCCCGTCACGAGCACCGACAGGTCGGTGGGCGCGAC
>VSOO01000225.1 GCA_009774895.1 Alistipes sp.
GGATGATGCCGATGTTGCCGTCGTAGACGCTGGCGCTGAGGAAGGGAGCGTCGGGCTGCATGGCGATGTCGCCCAGACGGGCGTTGAGCATCTGCACGCCGTAGAGGATCAGGATGTTCTGCATCTCACGCAGCACCAGTCCGTTGGCTTCGCGCGGCATGGCCGGGCGCTTGATGAAGATCGACGCGTTGGTCTGGTTCATCTCCGGGTCGGTGTAGATCGACACGATGGGCGTGTCGTTGTCGGGCACGACGATCGTCTCCTTCTGCGGAGCGTCGGCCGCGGGGGCCGGGATGTCGGCCATCAGGCGCACCAGGTCGGCCTCGACCTTGTCCACGTCGATGTCGCCCACGATGACGATCACCTGATAGTCGGGACGGTACCACGTGTGGTAGAAGTCCGCGAGGTTGTCGTGCGAGAAGCTCTTCAGACCGTCGAGGTAGCCGATGACGTTGCGGTGTTCGTACTTCGTGCCTTTGGCCAGCGCCTTGATCATGGCCTGCTGCGAGCGGAAGCGCGCGCCGTCGCGGGTGCGGAGCTCCTCCATGATTACGCCGCGCTCCGAATCGATCTCGGCCGGTTCGAGTGCGATGAAGTGCGACCAGTCGTGCAGCACGAGCAGCGCCGTGTCGATGATGCCCTGGCGCGTGGTGGGCACGTCGGTGATCGAGTACTGGGTGTTGTCCTGCGTGGTGTAGGCGTTGAGGTTGCTGCCGAACTTCACGCCGATGCGCTCGAAGTAGTCGATCATCTCCTTGCCGCGCAGGTTCTTCGTGCCGTTGAAGGCCATGTGCTCCAGGAAGTGGGCCAGACCCTGCTGGGCGTCGTTCTCCTGAATGGCGCCCACGTAGTGTTCGATGTAGAAATCGGCCTGTCCCTTGGGTTTCTCGTTGTGGCGGATGTAGTAGTTCATGCCGTTGGCGAGCTTGCCGTGGCGCACGGCCGGGTCGGCCGGCATCGGCTCCATGGGGTTGATCTGCGCCCGGGCTCCTGCGATGAGGAAGAGGGCGGCGACCGCTGTCAGTAATCTTTTCATTGGAATGAAGTTTTTGTTGGTTTGTTTCGTTTGGTCGTTTCGGGTCATTCGGCCGGGGCGTCCGGACGGTACTCGATGATGTCGCCCGGCTGGCAGTCGAGTTCGCGGCAGATGGCTTCGAGCGTCGAGAATCGGATCGCCTTGGCTTTGCCGTTCTTGAGGATCGAGAGGTTCGCGGGCGTGATCTCCACGCGCTCGGAGAGTTCGCCCAGCGACATCTTGCGCTTGGCCATCATGACGTCTATGTTGATGATTATAGCCATGTTTCCCCCCCCCTCTCTACGGTTGTGCAACGCATTGTTTCCTTCGTTTTTCAGATGGTGAATTTCTGTTCCTCGCTCAGGTTCTGACCGATGGCGCACACCTCGGCCGTGAAGAGCACGAGGATACCCAGGATGATGTTCGCATAGGAGACGTGGAATGCGGTGTCGATCGCCTCGCCGTACGGGGCGAGCAGTTCGGCCGCACGCACGCTCATGCGCCAGGTCATCACGTCGTTGAGCAGTTCGGTCAGTATGGTCAGCGAGCCGATGGCGCGCAGGTACCACACGTTGCGGCGGTCGAGCGTGTGCTCCTCGCGGATCGAACGGCGGATCGAGTGGATGATGAGGAACATCAGCACGACGATCGCCACGAACGCGAGGGCCCGGAATACCGTGATGAGGTAGAACCACGGGTTGCCGCCGATCGAGCTCAGGGCCAGGTGGAGCGGGCTGCTGCCTGCGTCGGCCGGCAGGTCAGCCGCGAGGTCGATCCGTCGGGTCGTGGGCACGAGGCGGATGCCGGCGAGCGAGTCGGCGCCGTCGAGCCGCACGGGAGCCTTTGCGCTCAGGGGCACCTCGAAGAGCGTGAAGATCGAACGCGGAGCGCCCGAAGCCCAGTTGCGGGCGATGTCGCGGCCGATGACCGCCCCCTCGTCGTATCCCTTCGAGAAGTTGGGCCATACGCTGTGCGCCAGCCCCGTCGCCAATACGGCGAAAAAGATGACGTAGATCGCGAGCATGCGCTGCAACATCGGTTTTTTGTTCTGCATATCCTGTGTG
>VSOO01000226.1 GCA_009774895.1 Alistipes sp.
TGGTGGCCTTCGAGAACTCCAGCACCTTGAAGTCGAGCTTGTCGCCCACCTTCGGGGTCGTGCCGTCCTCCTTCACCAGGTGACGTGCGGGTGCGAAGCCCTCGATGTTGGTGCCGAGCGATACCACGGCGCCCTTCTCGGTCATCTCGGTGATCGTGCCCTCGTGTACGCTGTCGGGTGCGAACTGACCCTCGATGGCGTTCCAGGGATTCTCCTCAAGCTGCTTGTGGCCCAGGCTCAGACGGCGGTTGTCCTTGTCGATTTCGAGCACTACGACCTCGATCTCGGCGCCCACCTGCGTGAATTCGCCCGGATGCTTCACCTTCTTCGTCCAGCTCAGGTCCGAAATGTGGATCAGGCCGTCGATGCCCTCCTCGATCTCGACGAATACGCCGAAGTTGGTGAAGTTACGCACCTTGGCTGCGCAACGCGTGCCCACGGGGTATTTCACCTCGATGTTCTCCCACGGATCGGGCGTGAGCTGCTTCACGCCGAGCGACATCTTGCGCTCCTCGCGGTCGAGGGTCAGGATTACGGCCTCCACCTCGTCTCCGACCTTCAGGAAATCCTGGGCCGAACGCAGGTGCTGGCTCCACGACATCTCCGACACGTGGATCAGACCCTCTACGCCTGCTGCGATCTCGACGAACGCACCGTAGTCGGCCATCACCACGACTTTGCCCTTCACGCGGTCGCCCACCTTGAGGTTCTGGTCGAGCGCCTCCCACGGATGGGGTTCGAGCTGCTTCAGACCCAGGGCGATGCGCTTCTTGGCATCGTCGAAGTCGAGGATCACGACGCGGATCTTCTGATCCAGAGCCACGATCTCCTCGGGGTGGCTTACGCGGCCCCACGACAGGTCGGTGATGTGGATCAGACCGTCCACACCGCCCAGATCGACGAATACGCCGTACGAGGTGATGTTCTTGACGGTACCCTCCAGGATCTGACCCTTCTCCAGACGCGACATGATGATCTGCTTCTGCGCCTCGAGCTCGGCCTCGATCAGGGCCTTGTGCGACACGACCACGTTGCGGAACTCCTGGTTGATCTTCACTACCTTGAACTCCATGGTCTTGTCCACGTATACGTCGTAGTCGCGGATGGGCTTCACGTCGATCTGCGAACCGGGCAGGAACGCCTCGATGCCGAATACGTCCACGATCATACCGCCCTTCGTGCGGCACTTGATGTAACCTTTGATGATCTCGTCCTTTTCGAGGGCCTCGTTCACACGATCCCACGACTTGAGCTGACGGGCCTTCTTGTGCGACAGCGCGAGCTGGCCGCTCTTGTCCTCGGCCGACTCGACGTATACCTCGATCTTGTCGCCGACTTTCAGTTCGGGGTTGTAGCGGAACTCGGAAACGGGGATGATGCCCTCGCTCTTGTAGCCGATGTTCACAACGACTTCACGCTTGCTGATGCTCATGACGGTGCCCTCGACTACCTCGCCGACAGCTACGTTCGACAGCGTTTTGTCGTACTCCGCCGCGATCTCCTCCTTGGGCTGGTTGTAGACGCCCAGGTCGTTTTCGAATGCGTTCCAGTCGAAATTCTCGTTTGCGGCTGCGTTTTTCATCTCTTCCATGATGGAATTTTTTTGCGATACAATCGCTCGTTAAATGGTTGTTGAATAATGTTTTCCGTCCTTGCGGCGTGCGGCTGCGAGGCTGCGGCCGAAAAGACCTGCAAATATACGCTTTTTTGTCGGACCGACCAACAAACGACGCTGATTTTTAATGCGCCGGGCGTTTTTCGGGCGCTTGCTGCGGGCGGCTTGGCGGGGAGGGATTTCGGGTGTTGCGGTCTGTGCGGATTCGAGTGCCGGCGGGGCCGGGCGAAGCAAGGCGCACGACAAAAAAAACGAGAGAACCGGAGCGTTCGGGGCACGAAACGAAAAACTCCCGTCCCGGGAGGGGACAGGAGCATGGTCTTCGTGCGAAGAAAGATTACAGGGCGTTCACGTGGAGCTGGAGTGCGCTCTTCAGGTTGCCGGCCTTGTTCTTGTGGATGATGTTGTGCTTCGCCGGCTTGTCCAGCATCGCGGTAACCTTCGGCAGCAGTGCCTCGGCA